>DIFH01000108.1 GCA_002427615.1 Paludibacter sp. UBA5753 | reverse complement strand
CTGTAGGCATCACGCTCGTTTCGGTATCCCTGTTTGATTGCGCTGTTCAGTGGCGAAAGTCCCTGATTGACCAGTTTAAACTTCATCCGGTGCGCCAACTGTTTCTCCGTCTTTGGATCATTGGATATGGGGAGAGACCGAACCACCTGGGTACCATTTCTTACGTATGTCACTATCGGACCTATTTTGCCGCTGAGCCCTCCGAGAATAGAATCTTTAAATCGTGCCATTGTATTCAAAATTAATAAGTGCGTATATCATTGATTTAAAAAGGGTAATTGCTCTATTCTTGTTTCTGTATGTGCAATAATAAAAAATAAACATCCTTATCGATAATCTTGTTGGTTGTAATTTTTGAATAGAATTTTGTTTTTGTAAAAATTATATTTAGTTTTGGATGTTTAATAGGAGTGCATCCATGTACCAGATTTTATAATCGTTATTGTTACCAGAGAATCCGTCAGATTCATTGACAATCACTTGCATGGAAATCTCTTTTTATTCTTGGCTGGATTATGTGAGACAAAGTAAATATATAAAATAAATTAAATTATTTTTTTTGACACAACTTGTCAAATTGGCCCTTTTACTTTGTCCTTTATTCTTTGTTGTCATGAGATTCAGACTTTCTTTAAACCGTACTACAAAGCAACGCATGTTGCCCATGGATTATCAGTACTATATCAGTGCCTGGATTTATAAGGTGTTGAAACAGGCAGATGAAAATTTTGCCCTTTTTCTTCATGAAAAAGGTTATGGGAAGAATGATCCCAAATTGTACAAACTATTTTGCTTTTCACCCTTAAATTTTGGGAAACCTATCCTGTGGAAAGAAAAGAAGTCAGTTTTTAAGCAGAACAAGATAAGTTACCGGTTTACCTTTCTCCCGAGGATTCCAAAGGGGAAAAATTCCAAGCTGTTCTTCTCTACTAACCCGGAAATGAGCGGGAAGGATGTCATAGAGTATTACCGCAACCGATTTCAAATCGAATTTCGTTTCAGGGATGTCAAAGGCTTCACCGGACTAATGCAATCCCAGGCAAGGGACGTAGCAAAGCTATCGTTCAACTTTAATGCATCTCTTACCTCACTCAACCTGACAAACGTGCTATCAAAAGGAAGAGGCATCCCCTTTTCGGTGGCCTCATGTAAAACGTTGATACACAACGATTGTCTGTTTGAACGATTTATTTGCGTGTCTGGAATTAAACCGGACAGAAGATTAAATGAAAAACTTGTTAAAGAACTCCTTGAGTTCGTAGCCATTGCTGCTTGACTCTATTAAATGATTTTTTTAGTAATAACTTGTTAACTAAAAATATTAATTCTAAATTTGCTAGCTAAGGGATTACATAATAAAAAAATCCCACGGAAGTACGTGGGACTAAGAAATCTTCGGCTTATAGCCTTATTGTGAAAAGTCTCTCAAAAGAATGTATTTTTTCAGGTTCAAAAGTAAGCAAAATATTAATATACACAAAATAATAACGATAAATTTATGGCTAAAACTTTTAGTTTAGATTTAGGAACGGCATCGATCGGCTATACGATTAGAAATACTGACAATGGGAGTGAGCTAATTGAACAATTGGATAATTTTGGGTCCATTATTTTCAAGAAAGGAGTTGGTAATAGTCAAACCGGTGAATTTTCATATGCAGCTGAAAGAACTAAGCATCGTTCTTCCCGACGACTTTATCAAGTAAGGAGGTACAGAATTTGGGAAACACTAAGGGTGTTGATAGAATATGGTTTCTGTCCTTTGTCCATGGAGCATTTGGATAAATGGAGGAAATATGACAAAGAAAAAGGATTGAAACGTCAATATCCAATTGATGCTTTGGAATTTGAACAATGGGTGCGGTTAGATTTTGATGGGGATGATAAGCCGGATTATTCTAGTCCGTATCAATTACGATCAGAATTAGCAACGACGCAATTGGATTTTACGAAAGAAATCAATAAGTACAAGTTAGGTCGTGCATTGTATCATATTGCGCAAAGGCGAGGTTTTAAAAGCAGTAAAGGTGAAACACTCAAAGAACAGGAAGACGTAATAAAAGATATCAGCAATCCGATAGAATTGGATATCACTACCCTAAAAAAATCAGAAGGTATAAGGTCCAAAGATTTAATGACGTATATGTCGGAGCATAATATGAAAACTGTTGGCTGTGCTTTAGCTAAATTGGAAAATGAAGGAGTCAGAGTTCGCGCAAGCATTTATCAGGCAGTTCGATCGCAATATAAAGAAGAGGTAAAGTATATTTTTGGTTTTCAGAATGGTTTGGATATTAATAGCGATTTTTTTCACAAAATATACAGCGACAGAAAAGACGGTAGTATATTTTATAAACGTCCCTTGCGTTCTCAAAAAGGATTGGTTGGTAAATGTACGTTAGAACCGATAAAACCTCGTTGTCCTATAAGTCATCCTGAATTTGAAAAATTTCGTGCATTTTCTTTTATCAACAATATTCAGTACAGAAGTTACACGAATGATGAATGGAAGGATTTAACAGTTGAGCAAAAAATTAAACTCTACGATGAAAGATTTTTACTGACAAGATCAAATTTTAAATTTGAAGAAATCCGCCAATGGCTTGAAAAAGAAATTGGGAAACCGTTATCAAAAGAACAGAAAGCTTGTGATAGTACTATAAACTACAGTGACAAAACCAATGTTGCAGGCTGTCCAGTTACAGGAAGATTGAAAAACTTACTTGGCGATGATTGGCGAAATTTTGAGTATATTACTTCGGAGAAAAGAAAAGATAAAAATGGTAAGGAACACACCATAGTATATTCAATGGAGGATATCTGGCATATTTGTTTTTCGTTTGACGATGAGGAACTTGTTACAGAATTTGCAAAAACAAAACTTAATTATAACGATAAACAAATCAAATCATTCGTAAATCTTTGGATTGCCATTCCACAAGGATATAGTTTGTTGAGTCTGAAAGCAATACGTAATATCAATCAATTTTTAGAACCAAAGGCTGAAAATGAATTATATAAAGGTTTTATTTATACCGAATCAGCATTATTGGGGAAAATTCCAGAAATTTTAGGTGAAGATATATGGAAAGAAAATGAAAAGGATATTTTGAGATCCATTAGCAGTTTGATTAATGAAAATAGAGAAGAGAAGCGAATTTTGAATATAGTCAATAATTTAATTTCTGCCTATAAATCTTTAGAACACGAAGAACAATTTGCCTATAAAAATAATGAATATCAATTAGATGAACTCGATTTGAAAGATATTGAGATGTATACGCGGGATTCATTTGGAGAAAATTCTTGGGAAAAGGAAACTCAAGAAAATAAAAATAAAATCTTGGAACAGGTTGCTGATAAATACCAACAATTTTTTTCCACCTCCCGACGTGATTATTTTCATTTACCAAAATCGGGAGAAACACTGAAAACTTATCTTTCTAATAATTTTCAGACTTTACATTGTGATAACAATTTTGTCAATCCTCAAAACGAAGATTTACCTTGCAGATGCGATGCCTGCAAAAAATTGAATAAACTTTACCACCCCTCAATGGTAGAGTTTTATAAACCTGCGAAAACAGACAAAGACGTCGGATTAAAACTTTTGGAAAGCCCTGTTATTGGCGCATTCAAAAATCCAATGGCAATGCGTACGTTACACCAACTTCGCAAACTTGTAAATCATTTCATAAACGAGGGGATAATTGACGAAGAAACTCGTATTGTTGTTGAAACAGCACGTGATTTGAATGATGCCAATATGCGTTGGGCAATAGATAAATATCAAAGAGAGCGGGAAATAGAAAATAAGGAGATTGCAAAAGCCATTAAAGAACTTCGAGGCGAAGAGCGCAATGACGATGATATAGATAAAGCGAGATTACTAATCGACCAAAATCCTGACTATCTTTTTGATAAAGTTCGCTATGATGCAGAAAAAGAAGAGGAAGATAGCGGTAACAAGAAAAAGAAGAAATTCATCGGAAAAACAAAAGACTTCCAATACAAAAAAGATATAACAAAATACAAATTATGGTTGGAACAAGGAATGGAATGCCTTTATACTGGAAAAATCATCAACATCTCTAACTTGTTTGATGAAAATGCAACAGACTTTGAACACACCATTCCACGAAGCCAAACTTTTGATAATTCGTTGGCAAATCTTACAATCTGCGATTATTATTACAATCGACATATCAAGAAAAATCGTATTCCAACTCAATTGGAAAATTATGATAAAGAAGTAGTTATCAATGGACAATCGTACTCTGCCATTAAACCCCGCTTAGAGAAATGGGAACAAAAAGTGGAGCAACTAAAAAATAATGTTGAATTTTGGAGATACAAATCAAAGCAAGCGCAAACCAAAGAAAATAAGGACGATGCTATTCGCCAAAAAAATGTATGGCAAATGGAATTGGATTATTGGCGAGATAAGTTAAGCCGTTTTACAATGACAGAAGTAACAAGCGGATTTAAGCACAGCCAATTGAATGATACCCGATTAATTACAAAATACGCTTACCACTATTTGAAGTCAGTATTCAATAAAGTGGAAGTACAAAAGGGAAGTGTAACCGCCGATTTTAGAAAGATGCTTGGCGTGCAGTCGGTTGAAGAAAAGAAAAGTCGCGATAAACATTCGCATCATGCCATTGATGCAGCAGTCCTTTCGTTAATTCCTGTTGCAGCCAAACGCGACAAAATGCTTGAATTATTCTATAAAATTCAAGAAGAGAATAAGTTAAATCGAAATACAGATGTTTTGGAGCAAGAATTACAGAAGGAAATCAGAACTTGTCAAATTAAAAATGTTTCCAATTTGGCGCAATATATCGAGGAAAATATTCTTATTAATCACATCGCCAAAGATCAAACACTAACACCTGCCAAACGTAAAGCAAGGAAAAGAGGAAAAGTTATAGGAATAAAAGATGAGAATGGGAAATATTTATTGGACGACAAAGGTGAAAAAATACCAAAATATTGGATAAAAGGAGACTGCATTAGAGGACAGTTGCACGGTGATACTTTTTATGGGGCAATTACACAAGGAAAAAAAGATGAAAATGGCTGTTTATTGAGAGATGAAAACGGCAAAATAATATCGGATGAACAAATTTTTTATGTTGTTCGCCGAGAACTCAAATTTAAAAAGAACGACCAAGATAAAGGATTTAAGACTTTGGACGAATTAAAAATCAGTATTGTTGATAAGAGTTTATTTGAAATTATTGAAAAACAATGTGAGGGAAAAACCTTCAAGGATGCCTGTGAAGAAGGTTTTTGGATGATTGACAAAAAAGGAAATAGAGTTAATCGAATAAGGCATATTAGATGCTATACTTCCATCAAAAATCCCTTATCTATCAAAAAACAAACTTATTTGTCAGATAAAGAATATAAACAGACTTATTATTCGGAAAATGCTGAAAATACTTTATATGCTTTGTACTGGGATGGAAAGAATAAAGAAAAAGGATTTGAATGTAGGAACTTATTTGATGTTGCATTAATCTTAAAGACAAATAATCCGAAAACGGTCAACGATTTTTTTGAACCAAACAAACAGATTGGTCGAGGTAGAAACAAAATTGATATCCCATTATATGCAATTTTAAAGCCAGAAACAAAAGTTATTTTTTTTGGAAAAGATAAAGAAGAATTAAAAGAATTATCCAATAATGAACTATCAAAAAGAATTTACAAAATGAATAGAATCTTTAGTTCAGAGGATGGACGAATACAGTTTTATCATCATTTAGATGCAAGAGATGATAAAAAATTGTTAGCAGATTTCCCTGAAAAGACAATTTGGTTTGATGGAAAGCCAACTGGAAAAAGGCAAAAAAACGGATTCGCTAAATTCAGCCCCGATTTTGTAGCTCCTCGTTTGTTACTAGCACCTTCCAATTTTAATTTCATTATCGAAGGCAAAGATTTCGAAATGAATTTGGACGGAACAATGACTTTTAAATACTAACAGCCATGTCTAAGACCCGGTTAAAAAAAGAATTCCAACGCCTCCCCAAAGAACAATTGGTAGATCAAATTTCGGATTTGTACAATAAAAACAAATCTGTGAAAGAGTCTTCCGATTTTTATCTCAATCCGAAAAATAAAAAGGTCTTGGCTGAAAAGTTCAAAAAGCTTATCCGCAGTGAGTTTAATGTGGAATATCCTGAATGCGGCGGGAGAAATTTTGCCAAACGCGCTATTTCAGATTTCCGCAATTTTGCAACCTTCAATCGAAGAATTAGCCGATATGATGCTGTATTTGTCAAAGAACGCATACGAGCCGACGTTTTGTTACGGAGACTATTGGAAACCAATGGAATATATCGACGCCTTTTTTAGGGTTATATGGTTCAAATGTTGTGACCAAATAAGAGTTCTCGCGCAACGTACCATTTGAATGGCTGTGCGATACTGTGAAACAGCACCTGCTATTCAAATTTGTACCGCTTACGGATGGAACGAAGACAGCATGTTTTGTGATCGATATGCAAAAGAAAATATGAAAACGTGTGAAGATTTTGAAGATTACAATACCATGTCTGTGGTTAATTCTCCTCGTAGGGGCGTTCGAGCTTACGAATGTTGTGTTGTCGATAAGGAGCGGGGTGGTATATTTATGAAAAAGAAACAGTTATGATTAAACGTACGCTTTACTTCGGAAATCCGGCCTATTTATCCCTTCGGAAAGAACAATTGGTTATTCAATTGCCGGAAGTAGTGAAAAACGAAACACTGCCCGAAACATTTAAAGATGATGCAGTGAAAACTGTTCCCATAGAAGATATCGGCGTGGTGATTTTGGATAACAAGCAAATAACCATTACACATGGCGTCATTGAAAAACTATTGGACAACAACGTCGCACTCATTACCTGCGACAGTAGCCGGATGCCTGTAGGTTTGATGTTACCCCTGTCCTACAACACGACTCAAACAGAGCGATTTAAACATCAACTGGAAGCATCCGTTCCGTTAAAAAAAAATTTGTGGCAATTAACCGTTCAGGCAAAGATACAAAATCAGGCTCATTTGCTTCATTCGGCTACCGGCGAGGTGGTAAAGAATATGCAAATATGGGCTTCGGAAGTAAAAAGCGGCGATCCAGATAACTATGAAGCACGTGCCGCCGTATATTACTGGGCAAATATCTTTCCGCAGACACCCGGATTTTCCAGGAACCGGGACGGCATTCCGCCCAACAACTTATTGAATTACGGATATGCCGTCTTAAGGGCGGTTGTTGCACGTTCATTGGTTGCCAGCGGGCTGCTCCCTACTTTGGGTATTCATCATCGGAACAAATATAACGCTTATTGTCTGGCTGATGATGTAATGGAGCCTTATCGGCCGTTCGTGGATAAACTGATTATCGAGCTAATGCAAAAAACAGACGATTTATCAGAAATAACTAAAGACGTGAAAGCCGAACTATTGAATGTTCCGGTTCTGGATGTTATCATTAACGGACAAAGGAGTCCTCTTATGGTTGCAGTAGGCATGACAACCGCTTCACTGTATAAGTGTTTTGCTGGTGAAGTCAGGAAAATCAAATATCCTTCGTTTGAATAAAAGACTCTATAACTTATGCAACGTTTTAGCGAATACAGAATTATGTGGGTACTTGTACTTTTTGATCTCCCTACACAGACAAAGAAAGAACGTAAAATCTATACAACTTTTCGAGACAAACTCATCAAAGACGGATTTACCATGTTTCAGTTCTCCATCTATTTACGACATTGCGCCAGTCGTGAAAACGCTGATGTGCATATTCAGCGCGTGAAAAACAATCTTCCGCCCAACGGGCAGATCGGTATTCTGTGCATTACCGATAAACAATTCGGCAACATGGAATTGTTTATCGGGAAAAAGGAAAAAGAAGTAACCGTGCCTTACCAGCAATTAGAACTGTTTTAGAAAACAGAAATCCTGCAGTTAAAGCAGGATTTCATGTTCGGAACAACATCTTTTTTTAATTGCAATTTTCGTTGTAAATAACTTATAAATAACGGAATATACAGATTCGGTTGTTCCAGATACCAAAGGTACTAACTTTTGAGAGCAAGTCACAACCGGAGGAGGGTGATAGTAATGCGTGTGCTGGTTGTTCCAGATACCAAAGGTACTAACTTTTGAGAGCAAGTCACAACTGGGACTGACCGGAACGCCATCACCGAACGTTGTTCCAGATACCAAAGGTACT
>DIFH01000059.1 GCA_002427615.1 Paludibacter sp. UBA5753 | reverse complement strand
CTTAATACCATGCCCGACATACAAACAAAAAGAGCGTTGAAAAACGCTCTTTTTGTTTAATGACTCATTATTTTTTCTCTCAGAAACTTTCCCGTGTAAGATGCATCGCACTGAATAATTTCTTCGGGTGTTCCTTCAAAAACGATATTTCCGCCCTTTTCTCCGCCTTCAGGACCGATATCAATGATATGATCGGCGCATTTAATCACTTCCAGGTTATGTTCGATAATTATCACCGTATGTCCCTTTGCAATAAGCGCATCGAAAGCTTTTAACAAAGTTTTTATGTCGTGAAAATGGAGTCCCGTTGTTGGTTCGTCGAACACGAAAACGGTCGGTTCGGGTTTCTCGTTGGCAAGGAATGATGCCAGTTTTACCCGTTGACTTTCTCCGCCCGAAAGCGTACTGGACGATTGTCCAAGTTTGACATAACCCACACCTACATCCTGTAAGGGTTTCAACCGTTTTACAATTTTCTTTTCGGTGTTTCCTGTGTGTTGCGAGAAAAATTCGATGGCTTGGTTCACTGTCATTTCCAGTACATCGTATATATTGACATCTTTGTACTTTACATCCAGGATGTCTTGTTTGAACCGCTTTCCGTGGCAATGTTCGCATTCCAGTACTAAATCTGCCATAAACTGCATTTCCACAGTTACCGTTCCTTCGCCCTGACATTCTTCACAGCGTCCGCCATCGGTGTTGAATGAAAAATGTGATGCAGAATAGCCCATTTGTTTGGAAAGTTGCTGATCTGCAAAAAGTTTGCGGATTTCATCATACGCTTTGATATACGTTACCGGATTCGACCGCGTTGAACGTCCGATGGGATTTTGATCCACAAACTCCACATCCTTTGCCAGCTGCATTGAACCGCGTAACGCTCCGAATTGTCCGGTACGGTCAGCCACTCCGCCATAATGTTTTTTCAGGGCGGCATAAAACACATTGCGCACCAACGACGATTTTCCCGAGCCGCTCACTCCGGTAACTACTGTCATTACATTCAGCGGAAATTTGACATCAATTCCTTTCAGATTGTTTTCGCGTGCGCCAAGTACTTCAATATAATTATTCCATTTGCGGCGATGCAGGGGAATATCGATAAATTCTTTTTTAAGAAGATATTTCAGGGTGAATGAGTTTTCGATTTCACTGTCCGAACTTCTCGAAATATCAGCTGTTTCGCCACGAAATACTACCTCGCCGCCTTTACGTCCGGCAAAAGGACCAATATCGATAATATAATCGGCTGCACGCATGATTTCTTCATCGTGTTCCACCACCACCACCGTGTTGCCGAGGTTGCGTAATTGTTTTAATACTTTGATCAATAAATGTGTATCGCGGGCGTGGAGACCGATACTTGGTTCGTCGAGGATGTAAAGTGAGCCTACCAAACTGCTTCCGAGCGATGTGGCAAGATTGATGCGCTGGCTTTCGCCACCCGAAAGCGAGTTTGAAAGCCGGTTCAACGTGAGATAACCCAAACCGACATCGAGTAAGAACTGAATACGGTTATTTATTTCCAACAAAAGTCGCTTCGAAACGGCAGCATCATTTTCGTCCAACTGTATGTTGTCAAAAAACGCTTTCAGCGTAAATACAGGCATCAATACAAGTTCTGAAATTGATTTACCTGAAACGCGTATATAAGATGCTTCCTTTTTCAACCGGCTTCCTTTGCAGTCGGGGCAGGTTGTTTTTCCACGATAACGTGCGAGCATTACCCGATACTGAATTTTATACTGATTGGCTTCAAGATGTTTGAAAAAAGCATTCAGTCCTTCAAAATATTCGTTTCCCGTCCAAAGTAAATCCCGTTGCTCGTCGGTTAGTTCGTAATAAGGTTTATGAATGGGGAAATTGAATTTTGATGATGAACGAACCACTTTATTTTTCCATTCACCCATAATTTCTCCTTTCCAGCAAGCCACTGCATCTTCGTAAATCGAAAGCGTCTTGTTAGGCACCACCAAATCTTCGTCAATGCCAATGACGCGACCAAATCCTTCACAAGTGGGGCACGCCCCTAACGGGCTGTTGAAGCTGAACGTGTGAACGGTTGGTATTTCAAATTGCATTCCGTCCGCTTCAAAACTTTTGGAGAAATACAAACTCACCTCCTGCCCCTCTCCTTGAGGAAAGGGGGGAACTTTGAGAATGCAAACTCCTTTCCCTTCGAAGAAAGCGGTTTCAACCGAGTCGGTCAAGCGGCTGATTCCCGTTGGTGTCCGGTCGACCGAAAGCCGGTCAATAACCAGGTAAATATCATGATTTCTATCGATAAGTTCCTTGTTCTCAATTAATTCCTGAATTTTATATATTTCGCCATCCACTTCGACGCGACTGAAACCCTGCATAACCAGATTTTGCAACTCCTCAACCAGGGTTCGGTCGCCCGACGGAATTACAGTTGTCAATATCATTATGTTGGTATCATCCGGAAATTGCAAAGCGGCATTGACAACGTCTTCGGCTTCGTGTTTTTTAACTATTTCACCCGAAACCGGCGAATAAGTTTTACCGATACGGGCATAAAGCAACTTTATATATTCGTAAATCTCTGTCGAAGTTCCGACTGTCGAGCGTGGATTGCGGGTATTTACCCTTTGTTCGATGGCAATAGCCGGTGGAATTCCTTTGATATAATCCACCTCAGGCTTACTCATGCGTCCGAGGAACTGCCGGGCATAAGATGAAAGACTTTCAACATACCGGCGCTGTCCTTCGGCATAAAGCGTATCGAAAGCCAACGAAGACTTTCCTGAACCCGAAAGTCCCGTGATGACGACTAATTGATTGCGTGGAATTTCCACATCAATATTCTTCAGGTTGTGAACCCGTGCGCCTTTAATAATTATATTTCCTTGCTTTGACATGAATTTTTATCTGTGTCCTGTTTGAGGTAAAACTAATTTTGGTTGATAAAGGTTGACTGAAACTAATTTTTTGGATTCGGAGTTGTGCTAAATCAACTCTTGATTTCGTTTCAGTTTTTTACAACTTGCAAAGATACTGCTAAACTAAAGATAATTTAATGTTGAAACTTAGAAAATGCTGTTTTGACGACATTATTTGTTTGTATATTTATTGTATATTAAAAAATGAAACAATATTGCATATATATGCGTAATTATTGAAAATAATATAGAAAAATCTATTTTTCAGAATATTTATTGCATAATTTACGCTTTTGCTATTGCTTGAATGCGAAAATAACTGTATTTTTGCATCCGTTATCAATAAATATGCATTTTTGAGTGAAAAATAACCAATAAAATGTATAAGAACTGTATAATGGCAGTTTCTTATTTATCTGATTTAGTCCCGATCAACCAAACAGTAAATATTAAAAACAGATGAAAAACAAACGAAATCGGTTACAGATTATTTCGGAAATTCTTCGGTCTAATGTCGTTGGTAGCCAGGAGGAATTGCTTAAAATATTGACAGAGCGTCAGTGTGAGGTAACGCAAGCAACATTATCGCGCGATTTAAAATTGCTGAAAGTTGCTAAAACACCGCTGTCGAACGGCACTTATAAATATATTTTACCGTCGTACAACAAGCCCTTACCTTCGCAGCCAACAGCCAATGCGCTTATTTCGCATGGCGCTGTGTTGAGTCTCGAATTTTCGGGGCAACTGGCAGTTGTGAAAACCAAACCGGGATATGCCAGCGCCATTGCCTGGGATATCGACAACAAGGCAACCGATGAAGTGCTCGGTACCATTGCGGGAGACGACACAATTCTTGTAATTCCCCGCGAAGGAGTAAGTCGCGACGATATACTCCAAATGATGAATCACACTTTTGCTGAAAAAGAAAATTAAAAATGTTCACCTACAAACAAAAGGTGAAACCGAACTCATTCAAGATATTGAATATGAATATAGATATTGCCGTTGAAGACATAACGGTACAAATTGCCGACGAAAAATATTTAAGCTACGTTGAGACTATTTTAAATACAATCGCTGATGCCGCAAAAGTACGCGGTACCGGTATTGCTCGCCGTTCGCCCGAATATATCGCACAAAAAATGAAAGAAGGAAAAGCAATCATTGCTTTAGCCGGAGAAGAATTTGCAGGGTTTTGCTATATTGAAACATGGGGTAATAAAAAATTTGTTGCCAATTCAGGTTTAATCGTTGTAGATAAATTTCGTGGACACGGATTAGCCAAAAGGATAAAAAGAAAAGCATTTGAACTTTCGCGTCAACGCTACCCGAATGCGAAAATATTCGGATTGACAACAGGACTGGCTGTTATGAAAATAAATTCCGAATTAGGCTACAAACCTGTAACCTTTTCAGAATTAACCGATGATGACGCGTTTTGGAAAGGTTGCCAGAGCTGTGTGAACTACGACATTCTGCAACGCACCAACCGTAAACATTGTTTATGCACGGGCATGTTATTCGATCCGGCAAAAGACAAGGAGAAATAAAAAGCTCCTTTCATCTCCCAAAGGGAGACTTAAAAAAACCGATTTATTAAATTACAGAAAATTATAGACAACATAAATTTTCCCTTCGGGAGATGGAGGGGGATGGAAATGATAAATTATGAAAGAAAAGGTATTGTTAGCATTTAGCGGAGGACTTGATACATCGTTTTGCGCTATGTATTTAGCCCAGGAAAAAGGTTACGAAGTTCATACAGCCGTGGCAAATACAGGTGGTTTTAGTGTGGAAGAATTAAAGGTTATTGAGGATAAAGCTTACCGTCTTGGTGCAAAAAGCCATGTAACACTTGATGTAACACAGGAATATTACGAGAAAAGCATCAAATATATGGTTTTTGGCAATGTGCTGCGTAACGGAACGTATCCTATCTCGGTAAGTTCGGAACGTATTTTTCAAGCCATTGCCATTATCAATTATGCCAAAGAAATTGATGCGCAATACGTAGCGCACGGAAGCACCGGCGCCGGAAATGATCAGGTACGTTTCGATTTGACTTTTGACATTTTAGCGCCGAATATCAAAATTCTGACCCCGACACGCGACATGGTGTTGACCCGCGAATACGAAATCAACTACCTGAAAGACCACAATTTTGAAGCCGATTTCAAGAAAATGGAATATTCCATCAACAAAGGCTTGTGGGGAACTTCTATTGGCGGAAAAGAAACGCTGAAATCAGAGCAAACCTTACCGGAGTCGGCTTATCCGAGCCAAATCGAAAAACAAGGGGAGGAAATCGTAACCATAGAATTCGATAAAGGTGAAATTTGCGCTGTAAACGGCCAAAAAAACGACAATAAGGTCTTGTTGATTAACCAACTGGAAGGAATTGCCAATAAATACGGTATTGGTCGCGATATGCACATTGGCGATACGATTATCGGCATCAAAGGACGCGTCGGGTTCGAAGCTGCAGCGCCACTCTTGATTATCAATGCGCATAAAATGCTTGAAAAACACACACTTACCAAATGGCAACAATACTGGAAAGACCAATTGGGGAACTGGTACGGCATGTTCCTGCACGAAGCGCAATATCTGGAACCGGTAATGCGGGATATTGAACAATTCCTGCAAAGTTCACAACAAAATGTAACGGGGACAGTCATCGTGAAACTTCGGCCTTATAGTTACACGTTAGTTGGCGTTGAAAGTCCGTTCGACTTAATGAAAACCGATTTTGGCGAATATGGCGAAGTGAACCGAGCCTGGAGCGCCGATGATGTTAAAGGATTTACAAAAATACTGGGCAACCCAATGAAGATTTATTACAACGTTCAGAAACGAAACAAAAAACAATAAAACCTCCCGATACAATAAAACCAAAAGAAAACGGTAAAAACCTCTGTTGAACAAACAGGGGTTTTTTATAAAATACTGAATAACAATTTGTTTTGGTATTTAAAATAAAAATTGTACTTTTGTGTCTCAAAAAATAACGATTCATACGCTGAATTGTAAATCGTAAACCCGCCTGCCGGCTGGCAGGTATATAAATCGTAAATTGTTTTATGGCTACTACAGCAGATATTAAAAACGGAATGTGTATCGACATTGATGGTCAATACTTTTTCATTACAGAATTTTTACACGTAAAACCGGGGAAAGGTCCGGCTTTCGTCCGCACAAAAATGAAAAACGTAATCAACGGCAGGACGTATGAAAAAACCTTTAACGCGGGAGTGCGGATTGAAGAAGTTCGTATCGAACGTCGCGTATTCCAATACCTTTATCAGGATGACATGGGTTACAACTTCATGAATAACGAAACCTACGAACAAGTTTCGGTAAATAAAGATATTATCAATGGCGTCGACTTTCTGAAAGAAGGCATGAACTGCGAAGTCGTTATTCACGCTCAATCAGAGACCATTCTTTATGTCGATCTTCCGATCAATGTGGCTTTGTTGGTAACCTATACCGAACCGGGTTTGAAAGGCGATACCGCAACAAATGCCACGAAGCCGGCAACTGTTGAAACAGGAGCAACAGTACGTGTTCCGTTGTTTATCAACGAAGGCGAAACAATTAAAGTTGATACACGCACCGGTTCTTATGTTGAGCGGGTAAAAGATTAAAAAATAAATTATTCATCGCATATAAAATCCGGCAAACTGAATTGTTTGTCGGATTTTTTTATAATTTTGCCTCAACAATCAAGCTTAATCATAACAATGAAAAAGAGAATCGACAGTTTCAAATATGCTCTGAAAGGAATTCGTACCGTATTTCGTACCGAAACCAACATGAAAATTCATGTTTTAATAGCAAGCTTGGTTGTAGTTTGTGGTTTTATTTTCAGCATAAGCCTGACGGAATGGATGATTTGTCTGCTCTGCTTCGGAATGGTTATCAGCGCCGAAATGATTAACACAGCTCTCGAAAACCTGGTTGATCTTGTATCGCCCGAAAAAAACAAAATCGCCGGCAGGGTAAAGGACATTGCTGCCGGAGCCGTATTGGTTGCAGCTGTTTTTGCTGCTATAACGGGTTTGATAATTTTTATGCCGAAAGGCTGGGAAGTTCTGATTGGATTCCTTAAATAACTTCGCATAATTTTTCTTTTCAAAAACTTAAAAACGAATTGCTATGAAAAGAATCATCAACGATTTCACAGGTATTTTTTATCCTAATATTTGTTTGATTTGTGGAGAAAACCTGCTTACAAACGAATGTCAGATTTGTCTGTCATGCCTGAACCAAATTCCACGCACCAATTATCATTTGGTGAATGATAATCCGGTTGAGAAACGATTCTGGGGCAAAGTGCCGGTTTGTCGGGGAACCTCCTTTTTCTATTTTCACAAAGGCTCACCCTTTCAGAAACTGTTACACGAGTTAAAATACAAGGGAAATAAAGAAATAGGCGAGATTATGGGGAAATATGCCGCGGTGGATTTACTCGAATCAACCGATTTCATTTCGATTGATGTAATTATTCCAATTCCTCTTCATCCCAAAAAGTTTGCCAAAAGAGGGTACAATCAAAGTGAATGGATCGGAAAGGGCTTGTCTGAAATGCTTCATAAGCCCCAAGACCTCAACACGCTACGACGCACAAAAGAGAACGCGACCCAAACGAGGAAAAATGTATTTGAAAGATATGAAAATACGGAAGGAATTTTTGAGATTACCGACAAAGAAGCGTTACGCGAAAAACATGTGCTGCTTGTAGATGATGTGTTGACAACCGGCTCTACCCTTGAAGCTGCGGCAAATACCCTGCTTCAAATCGCTGGGATAAAAATCAGCGTTTTCACTTTAGCCATTGCATAGTTTGAGCCGATACAAGCGTATTTCGTTGATATGAGTTTCATTGCCTTATTTTACAATTACCCGACAGACAATTCAATTAGGTTTTAGCTCAGTCCTACAATTTCTCCATCCACTAAATCAATATTCTTTGCTTGCGGATATTTCGGTAATCCGGGCATCCGCATAATGCTTCCGGCAATAGCCACAATAAATTCGGCGCCGTTGTTCAATACCAGTTCGTTGATATGAAAGTCGAAATCGCGCGCCACACCGTAAATTTTTTCGTTGTCGGAGAACGAATATTGCGTTTTGGCAATGCAAACCGGATATTCGGCGCCACCCATCTCCTCAATTTTCGGAATTTGTGCCAGCGCTTTTTCAGAGAAAATAACCCGACGCGCGCCATATAACTTCAGGGCTATTTTTTCAATTTTCCGTTCGATCGGGTCGGTGTCTTTGTAAGTAAAATGGATGGGCTTGTGTTGCTTTTCCATAGTCATTTCCACTGTTTTTCGGGCAAGTTCAACAGCTCCTTCACCGCCAAGGGCAAAAGCATCGTTCACGGCAAAACCCACTTCTTTTTCCAGACAGTGGCTTCGCAACAATTCAATTTCTTCATCGGCATCGAAATCGTATTTATTAAACGCAACCAACACATCCTGCCCGAACGATTTCAGGTTTTCGATGTGTTTGTCCATGTTTTCGAAACCCTTGATTAAACCTTCGGTGTTAGGCTGTTTGATGAGTTTCTCCGGAACTCCGCCATGCATTTTCAGCGCCTGAGTCGTAACTACCAAAACCGACAACGCCGGTTGAATACCTGCCTTACGGCATTTGATATTCAGAAATTTTTCGGCGCCCAGGTCGGCGCCGAAGCCGGCTTCAGTTACTACATAATCGCAAAAATTCATGGCCATTTTGGTGGCGACTATCGAATTGCAACCATGTGCAATATTAGCAAACGGTCCTCCATGAATAAAAGCAGGTGTGTTTTCGGTAGTTTGCACTAAATTCGGATGCATGGCATCTTTCAGTAACACAACAATCGACCCTGCAATTCCCATATCTTTTACGGTGAAAGGTTTTCCCGAAAAAGTATAACCCAGAAGTATCTTTTCAATTCTTCGCTTTAAATCATCGAAGTTTTCGGCCAGGCAAAGAATAGCCATAATTTCGGATGCGGCGGTAATATCAAAACCCGTTTCGGTAGGAATTCCGTTGGTTAACCCGCCCAATCCCGTAACAATCTGACGTAAACTGCGATCGTTCACATCCAATACACGTTTCCAAAGTACCTGTTTTATACCGTCTGCCTTATCTTTGTGTTGATACATATAATTATCGAGCAAAGCCGCAATCATATTGTTGGCCGAGGTGACGGCATGAAAATCGCCCGTAAAATGCAGGTTGATATTTTCCATGGGTAAAACCTGGGCGTAACCGCCGCCGGCAGCGCCGCCTTTCATCCCGAAGCACGGGCCGAGCGAAGGTTCGCGAAGCACAACAGCCGCATTTTTACCTATGGCGTTCAACCCCAAACTTAATCCAATCGAAACCGTAGTTTTTCCAATCCCTGCTTTAGTGGGCGTTATGGCGGTTACAAGGATCAGTTTACTTTTACGGATTTTCTTATTGTCGATTAAACAACAGGGAATTTTGGCAATATAGGGACCGTATGAGATGATGGATTCCTTTTGAATACCCATTTTATGAGCGATATTCTTAATTCGTTCTAATTTAATTTCGTGGGCAATTTCGATGTCGGTTTTCATGAATGATGATTTTATGATGATTGTATGTTTAATGGTTAATTTGTCGTTTCAGCATCTTGGCTCTATTTAAAACAGAAACAAATCTGCCATGTTTTATCCTTTCTATTATAGGACGAAAACAGTGTCATTAAAATGATAACGACATGAATATAAATTCTTATTTTTTGTTTTTAGCGTAAAGATATAAAAGTTTGGTTATCAATTTTCCTCCTTTTGAGAATAAATAAAACATGAGTCTTCTCCGATTACGCCATT
>DIFH01000040.1 GCA_002427615.1 Paludibacter sp. UBA5753 | reverse complement strand
TTAGCGGCCAACCCGGTATTAATACGATGGGTCTCCCCTCGCCAGCATCGGTGACATGAAGATGAACATAACGTTCTACTTCAATGTACTCTGATCTGGCTAACGGGGCGGTTGGTTTTTCAATTAATTTTTCCATGGTTTTAATTTTTTTATTATTGTAATTTGTCTTGATTTGTAAATATTTTTAGGCTTGTTCTGTTATATAGTTATTCAGTATAGAATTCAGTGAATCGTAATATGATTTTAAATTTTTCAGCGTAATTTCCATATTCTGTTCATCTGGAATTGTCACGGGCATTTCGTCTAAAAATTTAATCAACTCAGGATAATGATCTTTTATTTCCGTGGTCACTTGGATAATTTTCAAATTCAAATCTCTTTCAAGATCCTCATGCTCCTTGCTTTTCAATTGTTTATCAGTTTGCTTTTTCATTATTTAAGTATTTGTAGAGAATCCTTAATGTCTAATAATTTACATGCTTCACTGTAGGGCATATTAATCAGTTTACTTTTGGTGTTGTATTTTAGCGCTGCGATCTTTAATGCCGTAGAAGTACCCGGAATGGCAATAAACCGAAATTTATCATTTGCATTATAAGGTTGAGTACTCAAATCGCATGTAAACTCAATACTTCCATATTGGTGAATTAAAAAACTCCAGTTTGCACCAAGAGCATAGGCAGGTAATGGCCTGACCGTAGTTGAATTATACAAATCGCCATCCAGCCACACATAAGCCAGCACTACACCACTTTCTACAACATTTTGAGTCAAATCGGGTGCTGAGGCACTGAAATACCAATCGCCGGAAGCACCTGACCAGGCTGTTGGACTAAACCATTCGGAATAATACACGGCTGCATTTTGCCCATCAACTCCTGCGGGTCCCTGCGCTCCATCTTTTGAACATCCTGTAAAGGCAAGAAATGCAAATACTAAAAATAGATAGATCGTACTAATTTTTGTTTTCATAATAAATTGAGTTTAAATTGATTAAATGATATTCAGCATGTATCGCGGTTGATTTTTTATTGAATTGCTACTGTTCGTACTAATTGTTGGTTTTTTATAAACCATTGCAAAAAAAGTCTTTAGTTGCTCATTGAATTCATCCGGTTTTTCCAGATTGCTTAAATGACCGGCATGTGATATAATATGCAGTGTAGAATTTTTGATTTTTTCATGCATTAACTCAGATGCTTCCGGTGGAGTGATTTTATCTTCTTCACCCACAGTGAAAAGCACCGGTATTGTTATTTCCGACAATTTGTTGCAGGTTGTTTTGCGCAATGACAATGCAAGCAGGGTTTTACTGAGCGATTGTTCGGAAGTATTGAGTATCATTTCTTTTACATCCGAAATTACTTTTTTATGGGTAATAAAAGATTCCGGTGCAAAAAGATGTTCGATACTATCTTCCACATACTTTTCCACTCCAAACTCCCTGATACTATCAATTGTATCCAGGCGTTTCTGTTTTACTTTGGGCGGATCGGCAATACAATGTGTATCGCTCAGCACGAGTGAGTCAAAACGTTCGGGATGGTTTTCAATGGCATTCAGTGCTATGTAACCACCCATGGATAAACCACAAAGTGAAGCTTTCTCAATCTTCAATGCATCCATCAAGTGGAGTAAATCATTTACAAAAAGTTCAATAGAAAATTCTTCATTCCCAGCCTCAGAATCTCCATGCCCACGAATATCATAGGCAATTACACGGTAATCTTCCTTGAATACTTCAATTTGTTCGTTCCACATGGATTTATTAAGTGGAAAGCCATGAATAAAAATTAGTACCGGAGCATCATCCATTCCCTGATCGGTATAACTGACCTCAAAATTGTTTACAAAAGTTTTGATGTTGTTTCCAAAGTAGCGCATAAAATAGTATTTTAGATTAGCTAACTATATAGTTAAAACAATGTGATGTTGCATTTTAAATTTCTTTCAAAGATTAAAATGTTTCTACAATAATTGCATTTTCAGGCACATTCAGATTTGATAATTGCTTTAATATTGTTTCCATCATGGGCGGTGGACCACAGACATATACATGTTTAGTAAAGGTGTTAATATACTCTTTCAGAAAATCTTCTGTTATTTGCCCGTGTGGATATTCTTCAACCTGTTCGTCGGATAAAATATTGACAAAATTCCTCCCCAATATATCTTCAAATTCGTTTTTCAGAATAATATCCCTTTTCATCTTATTTGCAAAAATGAGTTTGTTTTTACCTATTTCATTTCTGGTCTCAAGATCCCGAAAAATGGAAATAAAAGGAGTTACACCGGCACCTCCGGCGATAAATACTCCTTCGCCTTTGTATGCAATGGAACCAAATACATCGTGCAGAATCAACTCATCATCTTCCTTCAATTTGAGCAATTCGTTGGTTATACCTTTGTGTTCCGGATATGTTTTAATAGTAAACTCAAGGAAATCATCTCCTGGAATACAAGTGAATGTAAATGGATTCTTCTTTACTTTCCAATCGGGTTTATTGATGGATATGTGGGTAGCTTGCCCGGGAATGAAGTTGAACTCTTCCGGTTTTTCAGTAACCAGTTTCAGCACGTCGTGGGTGATATACTTAATGGATATAATCTTTACAAAATATTGTTTCATGGCATTTTTAATAGTTTCGTATTATCTTCACGGCATAGCAAGCTATAGTCATTTCTAAATAGGACACTTTCCTCTTCTTAATATTGAACTCTAATTCCTCTTCTAAACTCAACTTGCAGGGCTTTCAGTTTGGTTAACAAGATAGTTTTCAAGACCCATTTGCTTAATCTGGATCTGTTGCATTTCTGCCCAGTCGACATGGCCTTCTTCCATTTTGAGTATTTTGGTAAGCAAATCAACTGTACCTTGATCATTCACTTCGCGACCCGTTTTTATGGCATCGTTGTATTTACGTACAGCGTCAAGTTCATCCCCGTTATCGTTTTTAATCATTTCTAAAACAGTTTTCCCAATCTTCATCGGATTGAGTATAGAAACCGTTGGTGCTCCATCCAAAAAAATGATACGTTCAATAAGCCATTCAGCATGATGCATTTCATTCATTGCCTGTTGTTGGATTGCTCTGTGAAGTTTATTATAACCCCAACTTTCGCACATTTCCGAATGAACCATATACTGGTTTATGGCTGTAAGTTCATCGGCTAAAAGCGAATTTAATACTGTAATTAATTTTTCATTTCCTTTCATAATTGTAATTTTTATAGATAAATAATTATTTAAATCAAGTAATACTAAGTGGCAAGTGCAAAGGTATCGAACTGAATTATTGAAAGTGTTACATAATTATTGCGAAAAATTACAAGATTCACATATTCTCTTGTTTTTTGCATTAACTTTTGATTTACAAAGTCGTCTGCACATAACCTAATCTTTCCCATGTTATCAAGATATTGAAATCCATCTTCCAGTATAAATTTAGATTTAGGTTATTTCATTTTCTGGGTGTTGGATTTGTTGTCGTGTCACTTTACAAAGAACCCACAAATTATTCCGCCAATTAATCCAAGACCGAGTATAGGTGCATACTGTTTCGTAACAATTGCGTCTGGTAAACTTAAAATAAGTCCAACAAGACCGCCTTTAATCCAATTAGGAATGGGAAGTTCCATATTGAAGATTATAAAGCCAATGGCAAATCTGCTTATAAACGAAGCTGTTATCGCTCTTGTTTTGTCCTCAAATGTCATAAAGAACATTGGAATGATTGAAACAATTCCGAAAATTGTTCCGGCAATAAGTCCTTTTATTATATTATTCATATATCTTTTTTTAAGTTCGTATGCTTCGTTCAACCAAATTAATAATTCTCCCGTCCTACTGGATATTGTCACGTCCTACCGGATATCCTCATTAAATGTACAAAACTTAGCGGTCGTCTGACGTGCGCGCCAACTTTAGGTTATCTAATCACATATCCGGGAGGACACGGATGAGTTTTTTTGCCGGAGTCGGAACTCCGGCATCCCGTCTTTGCTGCCGGTTAAACAAAACCGTCCGACCGCTTTGAGCGGTCAGACGGATTGACAACGCGATGCAATCGCGCGGGAGCTATGGTGGTTAAACGATAGGTGAATTTGGCTTCTTCATTTTTATTGAAATACGATAATATCATATTTCATTGGCTGAGTTTAATTATTGTCAGAAAGGGAACTCGGCGTTTTCTTGCAAACGCTATATATGTCGTTTATTATAATCAACCAACAATTACATCCGGGCTTATTTTTTTTACAAGCCCTTTTAAAACATCCCCCGGACCAAGCTCGATAAACTCGGTTGCACCATCGGTAACCATATTTTTTACCGTTTGCGTCCAACGTACAGGAGCTGTTAATTGTGCAATAAGGTTTTGTTTAATGGCTTCTGGATCCGTTTGCGGATAGGCATTCACGTTTTGATAAACGGGACAAACCGGAATATTGAATGTTGTTGAATTGATGGCTGTTTGAAGTTCTTCGCTTGCAGGCTTCATTAACGGAGAATGAAAAGCCCCTCCAACAGGAAGTTTTAATGCCCGTTTTGCACCTTTTTCTTTCAACAATTCGCAGGCTTTGTCGACGCCTTCAATCGAACCTGAAATAACCAACTGCCCTGGACAATTATAATTTGCAGGCACAACTATCAAATCCGTGATGGAATCGCAAACTTCCTCAACTACGTCATCGCTTAAACCTAATACAGCCGCCATAGTAGAAGGTTCTGTTTCACAGGCTTTTTGCATAGCCATAGCACGAGCGTACACTAATTTCAAACCATCATCAAAAGATAATGCACCAACTGCAACCAAAGCGGAAAATTCGCCTAATGAATGTCCCGCAACCATCTCAGGTTTAAATGCCTCACCCAAAACCAGCGCCGAAATCACTGAATGTAAAAATACAGCGGGTTGGGTTACTTTGGTTTGTTTTAAATCTTCCGGCGTTCCTTCGAACATCAAATCGGTGATACGAAACCCGAGAATATTATTGGCTTTTTCGAAAAATTCCTTGGCTAATGGGGATTGTTCATATAAATCTTTACCCATTCCGACAAATTGAGCTCCCTGCCCGGGAAAAACATAAGCTTTCATGTATTTTTAATGTTATAATTACAAGACTTTTATAAATATTTTTATGCTAAAAAGTGCACAAAGATAGTTATTTTAGAATAAATTTCATAATTATGCATTGATATTAAAATTACAATTGTACATAAGCGATTGATTTATATAAATATATGATTTATCAGTCAACTTTTTCAATAAATTTCCAGAAATGAATCTTTTGGACTAACTTTGCATTTGAATTACGCTCAGCTTATCGTTTTCTAAACTTTCAATAATCAAAAGTAATGGAACTGATCTTAAAATATTTTCCCAACCTCACTCCTACTCAGATCGCTCAATTTGAGGCGCTTTACGATTTATATTTCGACTGGAACTCAAAAATAAATGTTATATCCCGTAAAGACATTGAAAATCTGTACGAACGTCATGTGCTTCATTCACTGGCTATCGGACAAATTATCAATTTTAAAAATGAAAGTGCAATTCTTGATGTAGGTACCGGTGGCGGTTTTCCGGGTATTCCATTAGCCATTTTATTTCCTGCGGTCAGATTTACCCTGATCGATTCCATAGGGAAAAAAATTAAAGTTGGAACAGAAGTATCGAATGCTATTGGGCTTAAAAACATAGTTTTAAAGCAGGAAAGGATTCAGGATGAAAAGGCTAAATTCGATTTTGTGGTAAGTCGTGCGGTGATGCCTTTGGAAGATCTGGTAAAACTTATTCGTAAGAATATTGCCAAAGAAACCAGAAACGCTCTTCCTAATGGCTTGATATGCTTAAAAGGCGGAGAATTACAACACGAAATTCTGCCTTTTAAAAAGATTGCGGTAAGCTATGAAATTAGTGATTACTTTCAGGAAGAATATTTCAAAACAAAGAAAGTGGTTTATCTACCAATTTAGTAGTCAGAATAAAAAGATAATACCCCAGACATATTATTTAACTAAGGAAATTATATGACAATTAAAACATTTACATTCAATCCTTTCCGAGAAAACACATACATTCTGCACGACGAAACAAATCAGGCAATCATTATTGATGCCGGCTGCTTAAACGATGATGAGAAAAGGGCGCTTAAAATGTATATTGACGAAAACAAACTGACTTTAACGCGCCTGTTAAATACCCATCTACATTTGGATCATCAATTTGGCAATAAATTTATATCCCAAACCTACGGCATTAAACCGGAGGCTTGCGAGGAAGATGAATTTTTGCTTCAGAATGTGGGTATACAGGCCCGTTTATTTGGCTTGGCATTCAACGAAACAGCACAGGAAATAGGCAGTTATATCACCGATAATCAGGAAATAAAGTTTGGGAACACTTCTTTAAAAGCATTACATGTTCCGGGACATTCTCCGGGCAGTATGGCATTTTATTCGGAGAAAGACAACATCTTATTTGCAGGAGATGTACTGTTCCGCGGTTCGATTGGCAGAACCGATTTAGAAAATGGAGATTATGCAACTTTAATCCGTTCCATACAAAACCGTTTGCTTCCCCTACCCGATTCCACTGTGGTTTATTGCGGGCACGGCCCTGCAACCACCATTGGAGATGAAAGGGTAAATAATCCATATTTATAGATTTTTAGAACGGAAATCAAAAAAAACACAAATAAAACGGGTAAGATTTCCAATGCTTTGCGTAATTCGTGTTCTACATTGTATAAAGGTTATTTTCAATAATAAATTGATAAACAGAAGGATGTAACCATTGAGCTACATTTTTTTTGTGTGAAACAAATTCACGAATTTGCGTGGAAGAAATATCGTAAACAGGAGTATCAACTAATTTCATTTGCGGGTATAAACCGGCTACCTTAGCAAAATCGTACCCTTTACGAGGATATACGATTACATCATACTTTTCAAGTATTTCATTGTAATTCTTCCACTTATCGAATATCAACGCGTTGTCGCTCCCAATTACTAAAGAGAAAATATGTTTGGGAAAATCCACAGCCAGTTTATTTAACGTATCGATGGTATATGAGGGGATGGGCATGGTAAATTCAATATCCGATGCTTTAAGTTGTGGCTGGTCTTTAATAGCTTCAATCAACATATCGAGCCGGAGAAATTCATCAATCAAATCTTTTTGATCTTTCAATGGGTTACAAGGCGAAACCACATACCACACTTCGTCAGCTAATTTATTTTCAATCATGTATTTTCCCAGATTCAAATGTCCGAGATGAACAGGATTGAAAGAACCGAAGAAAAGAGCAATGTGCATAGTTGTTAATCTGTTGATTGTAAAATAGATGATAGACCTTATATGCTGGTTTTACATTTCCTTTATGGCTTCGTCGCTGGCAAGAGGAACTTGGGGTTGGATAAATCTTCGGATAGTTGCTTCCGCTTCTTTTTTAGCTTTTTCAAGATTATCGTTCACAATAACTACATCAAATTTGGGGGCAAAAGTCATTTCAAACTCAGCCTTATCCACTCTTTTGGCTATCATTTCGGGTGTATCCGTTCCGCGACTTTTGAGTCGGTTGAGCAGTTCATCAATATTAGGCGGAGCAATGAATACAGCCAGCGCCTGTTCGCCGTACTGTTTCTTAATGTTCAGTCCGCCAACCACATCCACGTCAAAAATAATATTATTTCCTTTGGCCGATATTCTGTCGATTTCCGAACGCAACGTTCCGTAAAACAAATCGGGATAAACTTCTTCGTATTCGATGAATTCATTATTGGCAATTCTTTTACGAAATTCGGCCGGACTGAGATAATAGTAATCAACGCCATGTTGTTCGTTTCCACGGGGTTTGCGGCTCGTAGCTGAAACCGAAAATTCGAGTTGCAGATTTTCTTTTAATAAATGATGTACCAAAGTACTTTTACCCGCTCCCGATGGAGCCGAAAATATAATTAATTTGCCGGACATATACTTAAATTTGATTACCCAATAAAATATTCATAGCGCTTCCAAAATCCTCCTGAAAAGATATATAACCACTATAAAACATTAAGCACCTGTTCTTTAATTTGTTCCAATTCGTCTTTCATTAAGACAACTATTTTTTGCATTTCGCTGTGGTTCGATTTTGAACCGAGCGTATTGACTTCACGACCAATTTCCTGCGCGATGAACCCCAGTTTTTTACCGGGCGATTTTTCGTGTTGCATGGTTTCAATGAAATAATTCAAATGAGTGCGCAATCGCACTTTTTCTTCGTTTACATCGAGTTTTTCGATATAAAAAATCAATTCCTGTTCCAAGCGATTTTTATCGTAATCTATTTTATCAGAAAGACTTTGGAGGTTTTCCTCAAGTCGCGATTTGATTTTCTCAACACGTTCGACTTCATATATTGCAACCTGATCGAGCAATTCACCAATGCGCGCTATCTTGGCATTAAACACATTTTCGAGCGATTTTCCTTCCTGAATCCGGAATGATTGAAGTTGTTCGATGGCGATTTTCATTGCTTTACGAATTTCAATCCATTCATTCTCGTCCATGTCTACCGTTTCAGTTTTCAGGGCATCGGGCAACCGTAGCAATACATCGAACCAGTTGGAGGGTTCCTCGATACCGATATTTTCGGACAACTGTTTGATTTGCTGATAATAACCAACCACAACTGACTGATTGATAAGCGTAACTGATTCTTTTCCGGAATTATCAATATAGAGGGCAAAATCAATTTTCCCGCGTTCAAGTTGCTGCGAAAGTTCGTTACGGATTTCTATATCTTTTTCACGATAGAGTCCCGATACTCTTGTTGAGATGTCAAGTTGTTTGCTGTTGAGCGATTTTACCTCAACTACAATTTTCTTGTTGCCATATTCGCAGGTGGCTTTTCCAAAGCCTGTCAGTGATTGAATCATATCATTTTTTAGTTAGTTTGTTTCAATTTTTTATCCTTCGCCCGACCACAAATAATGTTGCTATTCGATCAGATTATTTATGGCTTACAAAAATACAAATTTAATTTTAAAGTATTCATGTCAGGCGAAAATCTAATATAAACTAACAAATATCAGCAAATAAGTGTCATTTTATAAAAATTTGGTCTATTTATATTTTAATTTTAAAAAAATGTTTATACCTTTGTAAGCATGATCGCTTTATCTTGTTCACCTATCAATTGAATTGAGCCTATCAGCCTGTCGTTTCACAGCTTCAGGCTGTTTCTATATAAAAATTCATATTAATAAAAACATATTTTATCATGGAAAAAACAAAGAAATTTCTATTACAGGAAAGTGAATTACCTACCAAATGGTACAACATTGTGGCAGAAATGCACAATAAACCGCAGCCAATGCTGCATCCCGGCACAAGACAGCCTTTGAAACCGGAAGATTTATATCCTATTTTTGCCGAAGAACTGGCAAATCAGGAGCTGAATCAGACCGATACTTGGATTGAAATTCCCGATGAAGTACGTGAAAAATACAAAATCTTCCGGCCTACCCCGTTGGTTCGGGCTTATAACCTTGAAAAAGCGTTAGATACTCCGGCACATATTTATTTCAAAAACGAAAGCGTCAGCCCCGTAGGTTCTCACAAACTGAATTCGGCTTTAGCACAGGCCTATTATTGCAAAAAACAAGGCTTAACCAATATCACTACCGAGACGGGCGCCGGACAATGGGGAACCGCTTTAGCATTGGCGGCTAAAATCTTTGGATTGGAGTTGGCAGTTTATATGGTGAAAATCAGTTACGAACAGAAACCCTATCGTCGTTCGTTAATGCAAACCTGGGGTGCGCAGGTGATTGCTTCGCCAAGTATGTCGACCAAAGCAGGCCGTAAAATAATAACAGAGAATCCCGGCTACCAGGGAAGTCTGGGGACGGCCATTTCGGAAGCCATTGAACTGGCCCTGAGTACTCCAAACTGCCGGTATACTTTAGGCAGTGTTTTGAATCATGTATCTTTGCATCAAACTGTTATCGGACTCGAAGCTGAAAAACAAATGGAAATGGCCGGCGAGTACCCCGACATTGTCATCGGTTGTTTTGGCGGAGGCTCAAACTTCTCGGGTATTTCATTCCCTTTTATGCGCCACAATATAAAAGAGGGTAAAAAAACAAGATTTATCAGCGCAGAACCTGCTTCGTGCCCCAAACTGACCCGTGGGATATTTCAGTACGATTTTGGCGACGAAGCCGGTTATACGCCTCTGATTCCAATGTACACTCTCGGACATAATTTTTCTCCGGCGCATATACATGCCGGCGGATTACGTTATCATGGCGCCGGAAGTATTGTGAGTCAAATGATGAAAGACAAGATGATGGAAGCCGTTGATATTAAGCAATTAGATTCATTTAAAGCAGGCGTGCTCTTTGCACAAACCGAAGGTATAATACCGGCTCCCGAATCGGCGCATGCCATTGCAGCAACCATCAACGAAGCTTTGAAAGCCAAAGAAGAAGGCACAAGTAAAACCATTTTATTTAACCTCTCAGGACATGGTTTGGTGGATATGTCGGCTTACGACCAATACCTGGCAGGCGACTTGATTAATTACGCTTTATCAAACGAAGATATCAGCAAAAACACGGATAAACTTGAGAAGATTCTATAAAATTCCTTCAATTATTAAATCGGGTAGGTAGGGGGATTACTCCTCCTACCCTCTCACACCACCGTGCATGCTCTCGCACCCGGCGGTTTCTTTTAGTAGTTTAACCTTTTGTTAAAACCCGTTAAGGCTCGTTCTTTTTCTCCTGCCCGAATAGTTTGCTGCTCCTTATACTGAAAAATTCAGCCCTTCGGCCTCTTGTGACACTTCCACTTTCAACCCATTTTCTTTTGAGTGGTGGCTTACTGATAACAACTATGACTTCTGCTGACTTCTCACATAATATAAGTTACAGCTGAATTTCGGGCGTTCTCAATCCATGGCTCGGTTGTCCTCTTGCCTGAGCCTTTTATCAGATTTGGCTATGCCAATTTTCAATTCTGTGCATCAGAACTTCAGTTTTGCTTATGGCTTCTTTCAGATTTGCAGTCGCCCGCAACACCCTTGCCATTTCGCTAATGTTTCCTATTAACTCTGCACATGCAGGAACTCTCATCCTGCCAGCTTAATATCCTGCCTGACATACCAAAACCGTCCGACCGCTTTGAGCGGTCAGACGGATTGACAATGCGATACAATCACGTGGCAGCAGTGGGAACTCCGGGATGACGGAATTCCGATTCCGTCAGGAATCATTTTATAGAATGACAGAACCAACGATTGCAACCAAAAGGAGTAATTCCGATTCCCTCGGAAATAGGAGCAGTGGTTTTTTGTCGCCGGAGTCGGAACTCCGGGACGACGGAAATAGCTTGGGATAACCGTCCGACCGCTTTGAGCGGTCAGACGGACTGACAATGCGATACAATCACGCGGGAGCAGTGGAAAGGCTGATTTTCACAGTCAATCAAAAAACAGATTCACTCAAAGTGCAGTTAAACCGTTTCGACTTGATGGAAACAGTGAATTGAAAATCGATGAAGCCAAATTCAGGATTGATGTTCTTCTTTGGAGCTTTTGCGGAAATCATTTAAAATCAATATTTAACTCCTGTAATTTTTTCCGAAAACTCCCAAAGCCTACGGGCGCTTTCTTTATCTTTCGCCGCATTGTTCGGCTGTACGATCACAGGATAACCTCTCAGTCCGCCTCGTCCGTCCGGGCCATAAAACTCACCGCCCTTGGCATCAGGGTCGACCGAAGCACGTAATTCGGGTAAAGCGCCCATCGAAGAAGGCTGAATAAAAAGAGACATCAAAGGTTTTAACAAAGCCTGCAAAAATTTTCCGCCTATGTGGCTGAACAGGTTGGTGTTGGAAGTGCCTGGATGGGCTGCAACAGCTATGGTATCGAACCGATTCGTCTCGAAATAGCGTTGAAGTTCATAAGTAAACAACAGGTTTTCGAGTTTCGACCGCCCGTAAGCCTTAAATGATGCATAGCCTTTACCGCGATCGAAAAGAAGATTGTCAAAATCCATCACACCTTGTTTGTGTGCCAAACTGCTCACGTTAATTACTCTCGACTTAGGCGTGTTTTTGAGTACATCGAGCAACAAGCCTGTCAACGCAAAATGACCAAAATAATTTGTTCCCTGTTGACTTTCAATACCATCTTTGGTTAGTCCGTAAGGAACCATCATGATACCGGCATTATTGAGTAAAATATGCAACTGTTGGTGGCTCTTTTTGAACTCATCGACAAATTTCCGAACCGATGACAAATCCGCTAAATCGAGCTGCATGACAACTATGTCAGCATTTTTGCAGGTTTTCAGTATCTCATTTTTGGCTTCTTCGCCTCTGCTCACCGAACGACAGGCCATGATTACATGTGCGCCTTTTTCGCAGTATGCTTTTACCGACTGAAAACCCAGCCCGCTGTTACCGCCTGTTACAATGATTGTTTTACCTGCAAGAGACGGAATATTATCCGTTGTCCATTTTACCCTGCTCATTTTTATGGTTTTACTTGTTTAAGTTTGTAAAACAATTAACGAATTACTATTGTTCATGAATGAACCCGCAAATCGAGTAGGTAGGGGGAT
>DIFH01000037.1 GCA_002427615.1 Paludibacter sp. UBA5753 | reverse complement strand
TTACGATAGTCTTGGAAGTCTGAACATACTCATGCCCCTTTTTGAAGGATTTCTCATCTATGCTTAAATGTTCAAAACAGTAGTCTTTCGGACGTATTTCTAATCCCCTTTTAACTGTATTATGTATAATCCTGTTTATAACGTTGAACCCACAACGCAGTAGTTCAGCCGTCTTTGTCTGGTTTTTGGTGCTAAGCAAAACATCAATGGCTAGCCTTTCGAACAAGTAGGTATGGCGTTCGTAACCATCAGCCCACGGAACCCTTATCGTCTTTACCTTGCCAGAGGAAGTCTTAATCCTTGGCACACTACAATTTATGTATGTCTTATACTGCATGGTGTCCAGATGACGCCAGCGTCGACTTGGGGCATGGTCGTATATCGGACACATTTCAAATGTGTCAGGGTCTTCGGCTTCTTTACCTATATACCCTATAATTACATCAATTTCCTCTGTTTTAAAGTTGGCATATACACGTTCAACTTTCCATTCATCCCCTAAGTTCAGTATCAAATCAAATAATTGTTCTGAAAACATTGCCATTTTTTCTGGCTAAAATAAATTAATTTCCACTAAATTCGTGGTAGAACCAAAGATATAAAGTATTTTCACAAAGTATCAAAAGGCGATTTAATTTTTTGCAAACTATTTTGACTGACATGGGTGTATATTTCGGTTGTTTTACTGCTCTTATGACTGAGCAATTCATGGATATAACGCAAATCGGTACCAACTTCCAGTAAATGGATTGCATACGAGTGCCTGAGCCAATACAATGTGACGGGTTTCCCTATTTTTGCCTTACTGACAGCATATTTTAAAACTTTTGCTAAACTTTCTTCCGGGTACATTTCACCAGTATTTTGCCCTTCAAACAACCATGTTTTAGGTTTGTACGCTCTGTAATATTCGCGAAGCATTTCAATCGTTTTACCCGAAATGGGTACTTGTCTGTCTTTATATCCTTTGGAATTGCGTATAACGGTTGCGGGTATGAAGCGTTGGGAATTGTGGGCTTAGTCACTGTAAGCCGACATAAAAGCTGATGCGGGGCAGAATATTTCAAGTAGCCACTAAACCCCCAAATATTTTATACATGATGTTGGCAGCTGGGCATTTTCATTCTGCTTCATAATCATCTGAACAATCGGATTCTACTGTTATACATGTAAAACAACCTTTTCCAGTTATTGCTGGACCAATAATCCATATTGGGTTTCCACAATCACACAATTCTCCTTGAGTTTTACGTTTCTTAAATTCCTCCAATTTTTTTTAATTCAGCGGATTTTCAAGTCTGGATTGCTCTTTATTGTTTGTGCAACAAATTCGTCAATTTATATTTTTTGAAATCCCTTTTTCATCTAGTCAAAAGTCAAAGTGTCTTTTTGTTATTGGTATCTGTTTTACTTTTACAATATTATCTAATATTTTATCAAGTGTTTTAGTTAGTCTGGTCAAATTTGGAACATCTCCGAAAAAAATATCATCCAAATCTGCAGAGTCAGCAGTTTTCAGTTCATTAATCAACTGTATCGATTTGTCGAGAAATTCTTGTTCATCTTTGCAATCACCAGAAAGTAGCCCGAATTGCAAAGTCAAATCGTGATTAAATTTTTCAGCTTCGGATATAATAGCCCGATAAGCTTCTCTTGATAAATCGTCCGTATCCATTGTGTACTGTTTTGTTTGGTTTGCTGCCAACGTTATGAGGCTTGGCGTAGTGTCGGATTTTTAGCACAAAATTCAATAGAAGAACTTCACTTTAACCTACCACAAATCTGTCACATGAGGCACTGCACCCGCCAATACGCCAAACCGATGTTACCCACTGGTGTTCATTTTCAGTCGTTTATGTTAAGATAGATCTAACTTTTTCAATAGTCACAACTTGGCTCGATTCTATAACTTTTACAGTCGGTGGTTCTTCAAAATGGAAAGTCTTTAAGTCTGCTACTAATTGGTCAAATTCCGCTTCTGTTGCCACGATTACGTTGTCTAAACCAATAACATCACCTGTTTTTATTTTCTCTTTTACACTTCTTGCTTCTCTTTCGTCAAGTGTTATCAAGTAGTTTAAAGCCTTTCTGTGAACGTATTTAAGCGCAATTGATTCCAAGTCAGCTTGCTTGTATCTTTCTCTCAAACTTGTCTTTACACTCCAACATATTGGTCCACGTTCTGCTGTGTAAAACATAAGGTCATAAATTACATTGGGAACAAAAGCAACTTTTGCACTTAAATATAAGGGTAAAATGGTTTCTCTAATACAAAGCGTTGCTAAAATATATTCAAAAACTTTCCCGTTTAAATTGCTATTTGTGTCAGTAAGTTTTTGGTATTCTTTCCAATAAGTCTCTACATATTTTGAAGGTGTCGAATATTCGACTTCCATAAAATTTGGGAACAGCGATTCAAAAGCGTTACCCGCTTTTGTATCAGTTCCTACAATTATTCCTAATTCTTTAAGCATTTTTCAAAATTCTTTTAATGATTTCATTTGCAGTTGCTTTAATTGCGGGAACTGCAACTGAATTCCCAAACTGCTTATACGCAGAAGCGTCTGCAACCGGTATAATAAAATTGTCAGGGAAGCCTTGAAGTCTTGCCCATTCTCTTGGTGTCATTTTTCTAATTCCTTGTCTGTTAACTTCTCCCTTTATGTGAGTTACAGGAGTGAAGTCCTCAATTCTGTCGTCATAAACCAAGTTTCTTTCTCTGCCCATACCACCACAAACAACAGCGTTAGCTATTCCGTCATCAGGAATGATTTCAAAGCCAAAACCATTTCCTTTACTTTCGTGTCTTTTTTTGTGGTTTATAAGTGTGTTTAAATAAGTGTTTGAAAGATAGTATTTTACCGAAACGGGACTTTTTTCTTTGACATCTTCAAAAGATACATTTTGATTAGTTGGTTCTGGATATTCAAAACTGTCTATTCCCAAATCTGCTCTAAAACCAACTATGAAAATTCTCTCACGATTTTGGGGAACGCCAAAGTCTTTGGCATTTATAAGTTTTGGGTCCGGGACAAAATAACCAAGGTCTTCACGCAAAACATATAAAATAGTTTTTAGTGTTTTACCTTTGTCGTGATTAATAAGTCCTTTTACATTTTCTAAGAAAATTGCCTTTGGTTGTTTCCTCTTAATGATTTCTGCCACATCAAAAAAAAGAGTTCCTCTAGTGTCTTCAAAACCACCTCTTTTCCCAGCTATTGAGAACGCTTGACAAGGAAAACCGGCACATAAAACATCAAATCCATCAGGAATGAATTTCTTTGTTTCCTCCTTGGTTATGTCGCCAAAAGGAACTTCTCCAAAATTGGCTTCATAAGTTTTTTTGGCTTGCTCGTCCCATTCGCTTGAGAAAACACACTTTCCTCCAAGACTTTGCATAGCAATTCTGAAACCTCCGATTCCTGCAAATAAGTCTATGAATTTAAATTTTGGATTTGAAGGTTCCGGGAATGGAGCATCTTTTTTAAAATCGAAAAGCATATATTGTAATGCTTCTTCAGCTATAATTGAAGAAATATCTTCATTGGGAAACTTGTATTCCAAAGCACGTTTTACGTGCTGAATCGCTTCTTTTTTATAGAATTGAGACACCTCATTCTGGTGGTTGTGCAAGTAATGAGTAAATGCGGCTTTACCGTATTCAGAAGCTTCTAACAACCTGATTTTAAAGGTTTGTCCACATACTTCTTCAAGTGATATTTTCTCTTTTAGCTTCATTTATTGTATTCTCAATTTTTTGAACCCAATATACTAATTCTGTTTCGATTTGGCGACTCCAAAAGCGAAGAACTTATCTCCCTGTTTTTAACAAAATGTCGTTGACCTCTCTGTCTCTTTCAATGTTCCTTTCAATTTTTTTATACCAAAAGTCTTGATTGCTTTTGTGGTCTTTCTTTCTGTCGTTCCAATCTTTTCCGTGCCAAAATTCACTGTCAACGAAGATAGCATTTTTGTATTTTTAAAAGTCAGGTCGGGTTTTTCATAAACAGTTCTGTCGTTTTCCCTGTCTCTGTGCCCTATTTTCCAAAATTCTTTAGCAAGTAAAGTTTCAATTTTTGAACCTTTACTTTTCACCGCTTGCATATTTTTTATTCTCTGTTCCTTTGTCAGTTTGTCCATTTTGGTATAACTGTTTTCTATATTGTGTTGTTCTCTACACTTGCGGTAACTCGTTTCTAACCATACCAAAAGTAATTTTATACATACAATTTTGGGTGTATAACAATACCTTTGGTAATGTTTATTTATAACAAAGATATAAAGTATTTTCACAAAGTATCAAAAGGCGATTTAATTTTTTGCAAACTATTTTGACTGACATGGTTGTATATTTTGGTTGTTTTACTGCTCTTGTGCCCATGCTATGCTTTTGATATTTCAAAAACAGCTCCAACTTCATATGTTCGGTATTGTGGGAGGTAAGGAAATGCCTAAAACAGCGGGATTTCGGAAAACCTGCAATATGTTAAGGAACACTTCAGCTATTTTTCTTTAAAAGATCGTAAAATCGTCATTAGGTACATAGCCCTGAACCCGGCGGGTGTAGCTCAATTCTGCCTATGGCGGGACGCGCTCAGAGTCCTATTTATTAGAAAAATGCTGTTTATTTGATTAACCCCTTCAATCAGGTTATTAGATTCATCTTCAACTATATAACCAATTGCATGAGAAGTCAATAGTTGGCTGATAAGCTCATAACAACTCCCTCTGGAAATCTTATAAAACCTGGTTTTATCTAGTTTTTCATATCTTCCAAAGCCCTCACTAATATTATGAATAGCAGAATTTACAGCCCTCCTCTGACATCATGCCAAACTTTTCTTTTTTAGGAAATCTCCAGGTAACCTTATAAACCTGGATCATTATTCAAAAGCTTTTTGCCGCACAGGCATCTATGTAAAATCTTTATATGCCATCTACTTGAAATTTACATTGCTTGTTCCTCTATCCTTTTTCCTTACTTAGCCTCAGCCTCAGCCTTCGCTATAACTTTAAGTAAACTTCAAAATTAGCGGATATGTTTCGTTT
>DIFH01000069.1 GCA_002427615.1 Paludibacter sp. UBA5753 | reverse complement strand
GGAATCGGAATTCCGTCATCCCATAAAGTTTCCTTCTTCGGGATGCCGGAGTTCCGACTCCGGCAGCTTCGACGGAATCGGAATTCCTTCCTTCGGTCGTAACCGCTGGTTCCGTCATTCCGGTTATAAAATAATGATACTCCGGATTACCTGCCTATGCAATCGTACAAAAATCCTGATTCCGACATTTCCGATTTATCGTAAATATTTCGTCCATCAAGTACAATATTCCCTTTCATGCTTTTTCGTACAACACCCCAACTCGGCATTCGGAACTCTTTCCATTCGGTTACCAACATCAAAGCATCTGCATCCAGTACGGCATCATAAATATCGTGAGCAAAATATATATTCTCATCCGTTTTCAAGCCCATTCTTTCGAGTGCTTTTTTGGCTTCATTCATTGCAACAGGGTCAAAAACACGTATTTTGCATCCGGCTTTTAATAATTTTTTAATCAAAATCAGTGAAGGAGCTTCACGGACATCATCCGTATTGGGTTTAAACGATAATCCCCACACAGCAATTGTCCGTCCCTCAATATCATTTCCAAAATGCTTTAGTAACTTGCTGAAGAGGATTCGTTTCTGATTTTCATTTACATCTTCCACTGCTTTCAGTACCTTTAATTCGTAACCATTCTGTTCGGCCGTTTGGATAAGAGCTTTCACATCTTTCGGAAAACAAGAGCCCCCGTAACCACAACCCGAATAAAGAAATTTACTCCCTATCCGTTGATCCGTTCCTATCCCTTTACGTACCATATTCACGTCGGCGCCAAGCAGTTCGCACAAGTTAGCAATATCGTTCATAAAACTGATACGGGTGGCAAGCATGGCATTGGCTGCGTATTTGGTCATCTCGGCCGACGAAATATCCATGAAAATTACCCTGAAATTATTCAAAAGAAACGGGCGATACAATTTCGACATCATTTCGCGGGCTTTTTCACTTTCAACGCCTACCACCACCCTGTCAGGACTCATAAAATCCTTTATGGCATCGCCTTCTTTCAGGAATTCGGGATTTGAAGCCACGTCAAATTCAATGGATACATTTCGTTTATCCAGTTCCTCCTGAATTGTTTTACGAACTATGGCAGCGGTACCGACAGGAACGGTGCTTTTAGTTACAAGTAAAACATATTGTTGCATATTTTGCCCTATGGTGCGTGCAACTTCTAAAACATATTTTAAATCGGCGCTTCCATCTTCGCCCGGAGGTGTTCCTACCGCACTGAAAACCACCTGAACCTGATCTAAAACATCTGTAATCTGAGTAGTGAAATGTAATCTTTCAGCTTTTACATTCCGCAGAATCATATCTTCCAACCCCTGCTCATAAATTGGAATAATCCCTTTTTTCAACCCTTCAATTTTCGATTTATCAATATCAACGCATGTAACATCAACGCCCATTTCGGCAAAACAAGTTCCCGAAACCAAACCTACATATCCTGTACCAACTATCGCTATTTTCATTTTAACAACTGTTTAATTTTTATAATTAGCAACCACACGTTTTATGCCTTCTTCCAAACTGATGGATGGCTTCCAACCCAGATTATGCAATTTAGAAGAATCCATTAATTTTTTGGGAGTTCCATCCGGTTTGGTGTTATCCCAGATTATTTCTCCTTCGTAGTTTACTATTTTCCGAACAATTTTCGACAAATCGCCGATTGAAATATCATCACCATATCCGATATTTACATGCGATGGAGTAGTGTCCGGCGCATCATAATTCAACAACAGGAAAACGCTTGCATCGGCCATATCATCTACATGCAAAAATTCCCGCAACGGCGATCCGGTTCCCCATAAGGTGATTGAAACAACGTCGCCGGTTTTGGTTATTCCGTATTTTTCGAGCACTTTGAGAATCACTTCATCGCTATACGAACCGTTCACCCCTTCTATCGGCAACTTATCGATATCGGCACGAATCGCGGCCATGTTTTTTTCCGTAAGGTATTTTCCGAGCACCATTTTACGAATCAATGCAGGTAAAACGTGGGACTTTTCCAAATCGTAATTATCGTTTTGCCCGTAAAGATTGGTAGGCATTATCGAAATAAAATTACAGCCGTATTGGGCATGATAAGCCTCGCACATCTTGATACCGGCAATCTTTGCAATAGCATAAGGTTCGTTGGTATATTCCAACAACCCCGTGAGTAAAGCATCTTCACGTATAGGTTGTTCAGCCAAACGCGGGTAAATGCACGAAGAACCTAAGAACAACAGTTTTTTAACTCCATGTACATAACTCTGGTGAATTACATGATTTTGAATCATCAGGTTTTCGTAAATAAACTGAGCGCGGTATGTGTTGTTCGCCACAATGCCTCCGACTTTGGCTGCAGCGAGTACCACATATTCCGGCTTCTCTTCGGCAAAAAAACCGACCACCTGCCTTTCATCCAGCAAATTCAATTCACTAAACGAACGCGAAACTATATTGTTATAACCTTTTGATTCGAGGTTTCGCTTAATCGCCGAACCAACCATACCATTGTGACCGGCGATATATATTTTAGAATTTTTATCCATTGATTAATATTTATTCGATGAAATTTTAAAATTACTCAAAATAATTCAGTATCCTAAAACCGCCTTCCTTCAGATAAGTTTCTTTTTTCATCACTTTCACATCCGAACGCATCATATCTTCCACCAAAGAATTTAAATCATACTCGGGAGTCCAGTTTAGTTTGGTGCGGGCTTTTGTGGCATCGCCAATCAGCAATTCCACCTCAGTCGGACGGAAGTAAGCCTTATCAACTTCAACAACAGGAGTTTTAATAGCTTTAATACCTTGCAAGAACTCAACGCCCACATGTTCGGTAAATTTCGCTTCTTCCACCGAATGAATGTATCCTTTTTCTTCTACACCTTGACCGTTGAAAGTAATTTCAATCCCGATTTCGGCAAAAGCCAACCGTACGAATTCACGCACTTCGGTAGTAATCCCGGTTGCAATAACATAATCATCCGGAGTATCCTGTTGCAAAATAAGGTACATAGCCTGCACATAATCTTTGGCATGTCCCCAGTCGCGTTGCGAAGAAAGGTTTCCGAGAAACATTTTTTCCTGCATACCCATGGCAATACGGGCAGCGGCACGTGTTATTTTACGGGTTACAAAAGTTTCACCCCGAAGTGGAGACTCGTGATTAAATAAAATTCCGTTGCTTGCATGCATTTTATATGCTTCACGGTAATTTACCGTAATCCAGTATGCATACATCTTGGCAACAGCATAAGGCGAACGGGGATAAAAAGGAGTCGTTTCTTTTTGAGGAACTTCCTGTACCAATCCGTACAATTCGGAAGTTGAAGCTTGATAAATACGGGTTTTATCTACCAAACCAAGTAAACGGACAGCTTCGAGGATACGTAAAGTGCCTATTCCATCTGCGTTGGCAGTATATTCGGGGGTGTCAAAACTTACTTTCACATGGCTCATAGCGGCCAGGTTGTAAATTTCGTCAGGTTGCGTTTCCTGAATAATCCGAGTTAAATTCATTGAATCAGTCATATCGCCGTAATGCAGAATCAAATTACGATTATCAACATGCGGGTCCTGATATAAATGGTCAATACGATCGGTATTGAAGAGTGAAGAACGGCGTTTTAAACCATGTACTATATACTCTTTTTTCAATAATAATTCAGCCAGATAAGCGCCATCTTGTCCGGTAATACCGGTTATTAATGCAACTTTTTTCATTTTTTTTTTTTTGATATTTGTTTTAATTAAAGTTGGATATAAGTAAGGAAAATTTATACAAGTAACAAGGAGTTGCAAAACAAGGGGTCGGCAACCCCTTGTTTTTTTAGTGAACAAAAATAGTAAATTATTGCGAATGCAACACTATTTCTTTTTTGTGATTATCCCAATATAAATTTACAGATTACGATCATCCTGATAATACTGGAAATAATTGTCGGAAGCATTTTTTCTTTTTTTGGATTTAGAAGCGGAAGTATAACCGTAACTGTAGCCATAACCGTAAGTAAATTTTCTGGAATAATATTTCGAATATTGGTTTTCATCCGTCGCAACATCATTCAAAATAACATACATGTTTTTCATGTTATCTGCTTTCAACTGAGCGCTCAACTTTTTGTGGAATGATTTGTTAGTTTTACCATTTCGAACAATAAATAAGTTTACATCAGACAGTTGAGCCAAGGAATATGCATCGGCGACTACACCAATCGGACTTGAATCGACAACAATAAAATCATAGCGTTTACGAAGTTCGACAAACATTTCAAATAATTTATCCGACCTGATCAGTTCTCCCGCATTCGGAGGAACGGTACCTGCCGGGAGAATATCAAAATCGACTCCGGGCAAACGTAATATCACATCATTCAGTTCGCATTGCCCGATCAGAAAGTTGGTAACGCCTTCGATTTGTGAAATATTGAAACGACTATTCACACTTGGTTTACGTATATCCATATCGACCAATAAAGTTCTGGGACTTGCCATGGCATAAATACCTGCCAGATTTATACAAAAATAGGTTTTGCCATCGCCCGACTCCCCTGAAGTGACCATTATCATTATATTTTTCTTGCGTTGAACAAGAAATTCGATACGCGTCCGAATCACACGGAATGTTTCGGTAAATGCAGAACGTGGATTCTTCGACACCATTAACGGATCGGAGGTTTGGGTATGTCGTACTATTCCTATTACCTGGAAAGATGAACTTTTCTCCACATCTTTATATGTACTTACCGTGTTATTTAGTAATTGTTTCAAGATCACGATTATAGCCGGAATCAGTATGCCAAATAATAAAAACATCATAGTGTTTTTTGATTTGGTACCGGCATTTGTAATTGACATCACCCGGGCTTTATCAAGAATATCATTATCAGGAGAATTTGATGATTTTAAAATTTCGGCTTCAGCCCGTTTCTGCAAAAAGAAGGTATAATAATTATCATCCATTTTATATTTCCGTTCAATGGAAATCATTTCAAGCTCCTTTACAGGCAGTTCTTCAATTTCTTTCTGAACTTTCATGTATCTCTTATTAAAATCGCGTTTTTCTATTTCGAGACTAACACGCATATTTTTGGTTACCTCGTTAATAGCAAGCTTAACATTCTCAATATCATTCGTATATTTTGAATAATAAAAGTTTTTTTCGCTAAGTTCACTCCTTTTCAAATTTAAATCATTTAATTGCTGTACCAGCGTCATCAACATAGGTTCATTCAGCCCTAAACTTGAAGGCGCCACAACAGATCCTTCTTCAAGGTTGGTACTCAAGTAGTTTGTCAGATAATTCAGATATGTTTCACGAAGCTTTAAAGCCGATGATTCACTGTCATATTGAGTGGCTTTACCCATCAATTCACCGGTTTGACTCGAAACATCAATAATCTGATTGCGTTGACGAAAATCGGTTAATTCATCCTGCGAAACGGATAAGGATTTTGAGATGTTTTCTAACTGACTGTCAATAAATTTTACGGTTTTATTTGCAGCATCATTCTTTCTTTCGAGATTTTCTTCCAAAAATGTTTCGGAAAGTTTATTGATAAAATCTATATCCCGGTCAGGGCTTTCACTTGCCAGCGATATTTCGAGCACGGATGAACCTTCCACAACATATTGAAAATTAAGCCTGGATGAGAAATCGGCAACCAATGATTCGTGATCTCTGAACCTAAAGTATAACTCGTTTTTCGAATAAAAACCATTGGAATTATAAACTGTCAGATAGAATAACCTGGTTGAAACAGGTCTCCCTATCCTGCCATCAACCTTAAATTCTTTAAATTTACTTTTGTCATCGACCGTGATCGTAAATTTACCGTTCGAGTTCAGATTAATTTTAAAAAGAACATTATAGACTTCGGGAGCCACAAAATCAAATTGGATATTTATAGGAGAAGCAGAATATAAATTCCGCGTTTTAAATCTACCTTTGGAGATATAATCCACTTTTAATTGTGGCAAACTATCTACGACTTTCGATATCAGGTCATAAGAACCAAGCATAATTACCTGGTTATCTACATTTTTATAACCTGCCTGAACGCCAAACCCCTGCATCAGAGCCTGAGTACTGCTCGATGTCCGGTATTCTTCGATAATCATTGTTCCCGACGTTTTGTAGGTAGGCAACCATTTTCTGTTTTGTAAGTATGCAAGGCCTAAAGATATAATTATGCCGATAACAAACAAATACCAGTAGTGCAGAAAATGGGACACCCATTCCATGATGTCAAAACCTGATTCTTCATCATCTACAAAAGGTTTTTCAATATTATTTTGTTCCATTCAATTTATGGTTATGTGATGTATTCAGTTAACTATTAAGATATTGTAATTAAAAAATAAAGCGAATTTCAAAGTTTTCCATAATACAACACGGTAACTAACAATGATAAAGACGACGATACAACGCCTATAAAGTTACTCCACGAATTTTCAATTTTATAAAAACTCGATGCTGCTCTTTGGACATAAATTATATCGTTGGGATAAATATAATAATATTTCGATTCGATTACACTTGCAGGACGGATATCAAATTCGAGTACTTCAGTCCCCTCATTGTTTTCGCGTATTATGCGTACATGTTTAAAATCGCCGGAGTGTTTTAAATCCCCCGACAACGACAACGCCTGATAAATAGTAAATTTATCTCTTGAAATATTGAAAACGCCCGTACCTGCTTCTCCGATGACGGTAAAAGTTTTATTGGCTAATGTTAGTTTTATGGCAGCATCGGGAATCAACTCCCTGAATCTGTCTTCGATTACTTTTGAAGCCTCATTCAATGTCAAACCTTCTATATAAATATTTTTTATAAATGGCAGGTCAATTGTTCCATCGGGATAAACCCTGTATGTCATCATGTTTTGTGACGAACCTGCACTTTCCGAAGAAATTAATTTTGAAATAGTTTCGTCTGATGTCATTAAACGATATATAATTTCATCATTCACACGGATCCGATAATCGACGTATTCCGATTTTTTATACGTTGGCAACGATCTGTTTTTCTCCTGTAACAATCCAATACTTCTGTAATTATAACAAGAAGTTAATGTCATTGTCAGTACAAGAAAAATGAATATATGAACTTTATTTATCATAGAATATTTCAATAACTAATTTTTATTCAAAAAATTAAAAAACACATCCAACATTATTGTTGAGTTGTAGGTTTGTCAATATTCTGAAAAGTATCGTACAATAAAACGCCAAACGAAAAAGTGGATAAAAGCGTTGAAATAAAACTCGGTAAATTGGTAATGCTGAAAAACTGCTCACTTACTGTTTGAATATAGATAACATCATTCGGTTCGATATAAAAAAACTCGGAATGTATAATATCGGCGCTCCTAATGTCAAAAACCTTCACCTTTACGCCCGCATCGGTTTCTCTGAGTATTCTTACTTTTTTTCTGTCGCCATAAATACCTATGTCGCCTGCCATTGCCAACGCTTTGAAGATATTGATTTTCTCCTGTGGCATAGGTAAATACGCCGACTTTCCACTCCCAATTACGCTGAAGTTTCTGTTTGTTACACGCATTTCAACCGAACTGTATTTAAAAATCGGTTCAAGAGCTGTTTCGAGAGCTGTTGTTGCCTCCCGAAGAGTTTTTCCAGCCATTTGCACGTCGCCAATCATGGGAAAATTGATAGCGCCATTCTTTTCGATAAGATAGGTATAAAGATCCATGGCCGAACCCATTCCTGAACCGGACATTAACTGGGAATTATTGGAGGAGCCGTTAAACAACGCGTTGGTTTTGTCATCGGTGGAGTACACTTTCACAAAAAGCCGATCGCCCACACGTAATTCATAATCCTGAAACGAAATACTATCCTTGTAAGCAGGAATATTAAAACCGGGTGTCTGCATATAGTTAACTTTATTCGAGGTTATACACGAACTCAGCAAACAACAAATTGAGGTAAATATAAATGCTTGTGTGATACGACTAAACATTAATAAAGTATTTTAAATAAAATATTTCAAATGCAAAGATATTAAATTTATGTGAACATCGAAAAATTTGATTAAAAACATTTATGTTCTTCCACTTTTTTCTAATTTATAAGTTTGGAATAATCTTTGTTTTATAATAAAAACAGCATAATAATTTAAACTACTTTGATATGTCTGCTTCACAATAAAATTTAAAATAACAATTTTGATGGGTATACCATCTTTCAAACACGATAATTAAGCCAACATTAAAAAAATCTATTAAATTTGCACAAAATATCAAACATATAAAGTTTACGGTTATGCAAAAAAACATCCTTTTAATATTCCTTATTTTTTTCTCTATACAACTTAAAGCCCACTATACAGGAATTCCGAAGCAATCCTTCGATCTATCGGGTATAAATTTTGAAAAAATAACTTTCGGCGTTAAAATAACGCCCAGTATTTCGTGGTTGGGGGTAAAACATAACGATGCTGAAGCCGATGGCGCTTCGATGAAATATGGATTGGGAGTTGTTGCCGAATATGAAATCAATCCATTGTTATCCGTTGTTTCAGGAGTTAATTACAATACGTTCGGAGGCTATGTTTTCGACAGTTTGTCGTTGAATGATGCAGCCACAAAAGACAACTATCGCCTTAATTATTCTCAGATAGAAATTCCCTTAGGTTTAAAATTACAAAGTCCGGCAACGAAAAAAATAAGTTATTATCTACAGGGTGGAGTTACAACCGGTTTTATTTTAACCGCCACCGAAAAACACGAGTCGAGCATACCAAATACCACCTTGCAGCCTATCAACATTTTACCATTGACTTCACCAAGTATTATCGGATTTTTTTTAGGCGTAGGAACTCAATGCCATATTGCAAATAACCTAAAACTTTTTGGCGAAATTACGTACAAAAATTCCTTATCGAATCTTGCTTTAGGCAGTAATTATATGACCGATGGCATACATAATTACCATGCAGCTCTTGAACTCTATCCGGCAAGCATGGACTTTTCAATCGGGCTTCTGTTTTAAAATGGCAACAAATCACAACTGACAGACAAGATTATTTTTCCCTTATCACTTTTAATAAAAACTATATGCTTAAAAAACTTCCTTTTTTTGCGGCAATTTTGTATTTAATTATTTTAAGTTCTTGTAATTCAAGAGGAAGACAAGAAAAACAAGCCGACGAAAGGCTAAAACAAATAGAACAATTAATCATTGCAAACGACTATAATAACGCCAAACTGAAAATTGACACCATAAATCTGCTTTTCCCGCGCCTCGTTGCAAAACGCAAAATTGCTGCCGCTTACAAAGATACGATTATTCGTCGCGAAAGCGCCCGGACAATTATTTATTGCGACAGCATTTTACCGTTCAAACAACATGTACTCGACTCGATTCTGAAAGAATTCCGCTTTGAAAAAAACGAAACATACCAAGAATTCGGAAATTATGTTTATAAATCACAAATCACCGAACAAAACACGAACAGAAACTATTTAAAGTGTTACGTTGACGAAAATGCCGATTTATATTTTGTAAGCAATGTAACAGGCAGCAAAACCGAACATTTTGCCGTTCAGGTTTCGGTAAATAATTTGCAAGCACAAACCGACACAACCAATAAATCGAAAGGAATTTTTCACAGTTTCACCGATGGCGGTGTTTATTGGGAAAGTTTAACCTTTAAAAATGAAGATGATAACGGAGTTTCTGCATTTATCGCCCAACACAAATCGGAACGCATCAAAGTAAGCTTACTTGGAAAGAAAAAAATATCTTATTATTTATCCGAACAAGACAAAAAAGCGATAGCCGCTACCTATGATTTATGGACAGTAAAAAAAGAAATAAAACAACTGCAAAAAGAAAGTGAAAAAGCAACCGTTCGTATTGGCAGGATTAAACTCAGATACGAAAACTGATTTCTCGGGATAAACATTTAAACAAAAATAAAAAAGAAAACAACAAATGAAAAAAACGATTCAACTTTTAATGATAAGCCTGTTTTTAAGCGCTGGACTATTAGCCCAAACAACTGAAAATGTAAAGATTATTGAATTAAACACGGCAAGCTTCAAACAGAAAGTCTGGAATTTCGATAAAAACAAAACCTTTACGCGGGTTGGAAACATTCCGGTTATTCTCGATTTTCACGCAGTATGGTGTCGTCCCTGTAAAATGTTGGCGCCACATTTACAAGCTATTCAAAATAAATATAACGGAAAACTGATTGTATATAAAATCGATGTAGACCAGGAACCTGAACTCGCCCGGCGTTTCAATGTGGAAGCCATGCCAACCATCGTTTTTGTCGATAGCAAAACAGGTTACAAATCGGAATTAGGTTATCGCGATTACGACGAATTTGAAGCATTGGTAAAACAACACTTCTTCAGTAAATAATCCAGCCGATATTTTTTTTTTGAAATTGAAAACAATCCCATCATGCACAGAAAATGCCTGATGGGATTATTTTTTCATCAAATATCCACAATTTATCGGACAATGAATTGAAAAAAAATTCAAAAACTTTATCCTCTATTCTCCAAAAACATTTCAATCAACCGCGAAACTGCATATTCGTCAATTTGGTTAACAGGAATTTCAATATAATCTTCCAACTGTCGGTTTTTGTTCGAAATACTCAAAGTAATAAAGACGGCATGAATAATCCGGTGGGTAAGAACATGTTTTACCGGTGTAGAAATATTCACTATATCAACCTTGTTAATTCCATTGAATAAGGCAATAAAGTCGGCATTCGGGAGCAAATCATCTGCGGTAAAAAGATGATCCGATTCAATCAACGGAAATTCATATAAATTTTTCCAGATATCGGCGCCTGTTCTTTTTTGTATAAATGTATTTCCCTGTAATTCAACAACAAGATAATTAAAAAACCTTTCCTTCACTTTCACTTTCTGCGTTTTAACCGGTAGCGACGAAACCATGCCTGATTCAAAAGTGCGGCAATCCATAGACAAAGGACAACTTTTACAATCGGGCGAAGCGGGAACACACTGCAACGCTCCGAACTCCATCAGCGCCTGATTGTGCAAACCCGGCTGTGACAAATCGAGGAAATCCTGAGCCAAACGGGCAAATTGCTTTACTCCTTTCCCCGAATCAATAGGCGTATCAATACCAAACAATCGCGACAAAACCCTGTAAACATTTCCATCAACAACCGGATATGGCTGGTTGTAAGCAAACGAACAAATGGCAGCTGCCGTATAAACTCCGATTCCCGCAAGTTTCAAAACCGCCTGATGTTCCGTAGGAAAAACTCCTTTAAATTCATTAGCAATCTGTTTTGCAGCTTTATGCAGATTCCTTGCCCTTGAATAATAGCCTAATCCCTGCCAGTACTTGAGCACTTCATCCTCTTCGGCACAAGCCAAAACGCTCACGTTCGGGAAACGCTCAATAAATCTGAGATAATAATTCATTCCCTGATTTACACGCGTTTGCTGAAGTATAATTTCAGAAATCCAAATCCTGTACGGATCGTCGATGTCGCGCCAAGGAAGTTCACGTTTGTTTATATTATACCAGTTTACAATCGTTTTCGATAATAATTGCATTTATTTTTAATGTTTAGGCCGTTAAAAATTATTTTTCTGAAAAATATTTAGCATCTTTGCACACAAAGATAAAAGCATTTGCTTTACCTGCAAAATATAATATCATCTATTGAAACTAATCTATATGAAAAGAACCTTATTTTGCTTATTCTCAATAATCTCATTGTTTAGTTGCACATCTACCGGATATAAAATTGAAGGCGTTATTGAAGATCCGCTACTCAACGGTCAGACTGTTTTCATCAAAGAACGGATCAATCGCGTATGGATTCCGATTGACAGCGTTAAAATTGAGAATGGAATTTTCTCGTTTAAAGGCGTATGCGACAGCGCGAGAATTGCCTATTTAGATTGCGAATTACCCTCGGGCGAAAAAATACGTCAGGCATTTGTATTTGAAAATGGGAACATTATGGTAAAGATAGACAGCGCAAGTTTTATTTTCAGCGGAACCCCGCAAAATGATTTATTGCAAACATATCTGAACGAAAAAAAACTGTTTTATATCAATTCCGAAGCGTTTTATAACGCTAATAACGACAGCAACCAAACCAAGGAACAAAAAGCGGCTTTTGCCGCAGAAATGGAAAAGCTGAGCAAGGAGGAAGTCGGCATTGATTTAAAATACGCGTTAGCGAATGTAAATACAATTGTTGGCACACATATATTTATGTCATCTTTTTATGCAATGTCCATCGCCGAAAAAGAAAGTGTTATCAGCCAAATGAATGATGATACAAAAAAAATCAAGCGTATTCAGGAAATAATTGCCGATATCGAAATCGAAAAGAAAACAACCAAAGGACAATTATTTACAGATATTAAACTACCCTCGTTAACCGGCGACAGTCTGGCTTTATCCTCACTCGTAGGCAAAACAGACTATGTTTTGGTGGATTTCTGGGCTTCGTGGTGCGCCCCGTGCATTCAGTCGTTGCCCGAAATGAAAGAACTATACAATATTAATAAAGGAAAACGTTTAGAAATTCTGGGAGTGTCGCTCGACGATAATGAAGAAGCCTGGAAAAGTGCAATCGCCAAACACGACCTGACCTGGAAACATATTTCGGACTTACAAGGCTGGAAATGTAAAGGCGCAAAACTGTACGCGGTAAATTCAATTCCGGCTACAGTATTAATTGATAAATCCGGAAAAATAGTCGGCAGGAACATGAGCATTGGAGAAATAGAATCCGTTATCGAAAAATCGACAGAAAAAAGGTAGAAAAATACATTTTTTTGAAAAAAAATCGTGCAAATGTTTTTTAATCAGAATAAAAGCAATATATTTGCATTCCGTTTGAGAAAAAATCAGAACAATCATAATTAATTTATTAACTTATTAAAAATTACCAAAATGACTAAAGCAGATATCGTAAACGAGATTGCTAAAAATACAGGTATTGACAAAGCCACTGTATTGACAACCGTAGAAGCTTTTATGGAAACTGTAAAAGATTCACTTGCAAAAAATGAAAATGTTTATTTAAGAGGTTTCGGTAGCTTCATTATCAAACAACGCGCTGAAAAAACAGCTCGTAACATCTCGAAAAACACAACGATCATTATTCCGGCTCACAACATTCCATCTTTCAAGCCTGCAAAAACTTTTGTAAGCGTTGTAAAGTAATTTTCTCATAACAATAAACTCAAAAAAAAATGCCAAGCGGTAAAAAAAGAAAACGACATAAAATGTCAACGCACAAGCGAAAAAAAAGACTTAGAAAAAATAGACATAAAAAGAAATAGTCTTGATGGTCTTTAATTTTTTAAAGTCCAAGAAAACAAACTTATAAGCTGTATCTTGGCTGTAAGTTTGTTTTTTTCATTATAAAAAAAACAACAAAACCCAAAATCAAAAAAAAATAAAAGTGAATAGCGAATTAGTAGTGGATGTACAACCATCCGAAATATCTATTGCGCTGCTCGAAGATAAACACCTTGTAGAATTACACCAGGAAAGCCGCGAAGAACAATTCGCCGTTGGAAATATCTACATGGGGCGGGTAAAAAAAATAATGCCCGGTTTAAATGCAGCATTTGTGGATGTGGGTTACGAAAAAGACGCTTTTCTACATTATCTTGATTTAGGTTCAAATTTCAACACTCTTTATCAATTTACAACGCAGGTTCTTAGCGACCGTAAAAGAGTACCTGCCATTCAGAAAATTAAATTACAACCGGAAATTGAAAAAAACGGTTCAATCAACGACATTCTAAAAACAGGGCAAGAGATATTGGTTCAGGTTGCCAAAGAACCTATCTCTACCAAAGGTCCGCGATTGACAGCCGAAATATCAATAGCCGGACGTTTTCTGGTTCTTATTCCGTTTGCCGACAAAGTGTCGGTATCGCAAAAAATAAAAACCGAAGAAGAACGTGTTCGCCTCAAACAACTGATTCAAAGCATTAAACCTAAAGGTTTTGGCGTTATTGTACGAACAGTTGCCGAAGAAAAGAAAGTTGCGGAACTCGACAACGAATTGAAAATTTTGGTAAAACGCTGGGAAGAAGCTATAACCAAAGTACAACAATCGAAAGGTGTATCACTTATTTTAGAAGAATTAGGTCGCACGGTAGGAATAATTAGAGATTTATTCAGCCCAAGTTTTAAACATATCCATATCAACGATCCCGCGGTTTATACCGAAGTGCGCGATTATGTAGAACTGATTGCCCCCGAGCGTAAAGACATTGTGAAGCTCTATAAAGAAGAAGCTCCGATTTACGACAATTTCGGCATCAGCAAACAATTAAAATCGGCTTTTGGCAAAACCGTTTCCTTGAAAAGCGGCGCTTATCTGATTATTGAACACACTGAAGCGCTGCACGTGATTGATGTAAACAGCGGTAATCGCTCGAAAGCCGGAAACGGACAAGAAGCCAATGCTTTGGATGTGAATATGGCAGCTGCCGACGAAATTGCTCGTCAACTTCGTTTGCGCGATATGGGAGGTATTATTGTGGTCGACTTTATCGATATGCACGAAACTGAAAATCGCCAGAAACTGTTCGATCGTATGCGCGATATGATGTCAAACGACAGAGCAAAACACAATATTTTGCCGCTCAGCAAATTCGGACTGATGCAAATAACCCGGCAACGAGTTCGCCCGGTTACACACATTGATATTGAAGAAACCTGTCCTACCTGCTTTGGTACCGGACGCACCAAGCCGTCTATTTTATTTACCGATCAATTGGAAAATAAAATCGATTTCTTGGTCAACAAATTAAATATCAAAGATTTTACCTTACATCTTCATCCTTATGTTGATGCCTATATCTCTAAAGGCATATTATCGATGAAGTGGCAATGGAAACTTAAATTCGGGAAAGGATGCAAAGTAATAGCTTCGCAAAAACTCGGATTTTTACAATACAAATTTTACGATAAAAAGGGAATTGAAATTAACCTGCAAGAAGAAATAGAAAAGATTTCGTAACCGGAATTGAATTATTTCAATAAGAGGCTGCTCCGCAACGGAACAGCCTCTTTTTTGTGCCTGTAATGAGTGTTTGCAAGAAAAACTATTTTACGATACGGAGCGGCTACCTACGCTGCCGCACGATTGCATCGTGTGGCAACAACTTTAAATCAACACAATATCCAATAATTCTTTTTCTCCGGCATAATCAATTGCACTACTATCAAGGATTATGGAACTTATAATTTTTACTCATTGTAACTCTTGTTTCTTGATTATTGTTTACTTGATAACTTATCTGCCCCCCCGCTGCCGCACGAATCCTTTCGTGTGGCAACAACTTTAAATCAACACAATATCCAATAATGCTTTTTCTCCGGCATAATCAATTGCACTACTATCAAGGATTATGGAACTTATAATTTCTACTCATTGTAACTCTTGTTTTTTGATTATTGTTTACTTGATAGCTTACATGCCACACGATGCAATCGTGCGGCAGCAGAGGTTAATGCGTTACAAAGATAATGTATTTATAGTATATTTATACATATAATATACTTTTTTTTGACTTTGTGCTATTTTTATAAAAATAAATATAACTTTGTAATCAATTAATTTAAAAATTTACCCAAAATGAAAAAACTATTTTTTCTCTTAATCGCTATCGCAATGATAGCTTGTACGTCGGACGAACCGAAAGCGTTCGTGATTAAACCTACCGACATGGTATCCATTAGACCAGCTGCCGGAACTGTAATGAAAGTGAAATCAAATCGAACGGAAGAACATTTGACTGCTTTAGAAATTGTGAAACAAGCGCACCATTTTAATTGCTTCTATGACGGTAAAATTGCAGAATATAATTTTTCAGGCAAAGATTCTATATCAGAAATTCCTAAATTAATGTTTTGGGCTCAATATGTTATTAGTGTTGACGGAAATGCAAGCCTGCAACATGATATTCTATCTGGTACTGATTTGGTTTTATTAAAACAAAGCGGTTCATACCCTAATTATATAAATGACACAATAGCCTATATTCCAAATTTAGTTCTTCGTGCTGCAGAAACAGAAATTAGAGAGGCTTATGATAATAAAGATATCGATGCCTGTTATCAAATTTTCAATGACTTCTACACATTTACGCCTATTACTGGAGCGGAGTGGAGAGCGCTTAAAAAGAATAACTTACAATAATAAAGAAGGCTGCAATTTTGTGCAGCCTTTTCGCCCTACCAGATATCCTTATTAAATGGATTAAATGATAAAACTTCGCGGACGTCTGACAGGAACCAACTTTAGTTTTCCTAATTACATATCCGTGAGAACATGAGAAATAAAATTAGAAATGATTATCCGCAATGTGTCCTAATTTATATTTCGGTGCGCTGCACCTTTGTACTTTTTCTGCTTGTGTTTTCTACCAATATATCGGGACTCTGTCCCTTTGTTGACAGGTGCAGCGCACCGAAATAGTTTATTTGAAACTTTAGGAGCTTTTGCGGATAATTTTTTTACTTTTTTACAAATACGTATTCTTGAAATGCCGGGCTGCAAACGCTTCTGCAAATGTGAATTAAGAAAAATCAAAGTGGTCAGCATGCTCCGAAATACCGAAGCCCGATACGCCCATGAAAAATCATTAGCCTTCTTTGCTCTCTTGCTTAATTCTAAAAATACAAAATCTATTATCCTGCGATTGAAAAGTGGTCAGTATCCGCCGTATTGTCAGGATATCTTTCCCTACCTACGCTGCCGCACGATTGCATCGTGTGGCAATACTAAATAAAATCATTATCCCACGCGATACAATCGCGCGGGAGCATGGGGTCCTCTACCGGATATCCTTATTAAATATATAAAGTTTCGCGGAAGTGTGAGATAAACCTTTGGTCATGACCGTTAGTTCCCGGCAACATGCACCAACTTCAGGGACTTATCCATTCTTTACCTTGAATTCCTGCAACCTGCGGGGACTTATCCATTCTTTACCTTGAGTTCCTGCAACCTGCAGGGACTTATCCATTTCTTAGCTTGAGTTCCTGCAACCTGTGGGGACTTATCCATTTCTTAGCTTAAGTTCCTGCAACCTGCGGGGACTTATCCATTCCTTACCTTGAGTTCCTGCAAGTTGCGGGGACTTATCCATTTCTTAGCTTAAGTTCCTGCAACCTGCGGTTATCCATCCATCGATGGACATACCTTGCATTTTGCAGGAGATTGTCATCCGTCCCTACCGTATATCCTTATTCAATGTACAAAACCTCGCGGACGTCTGATGGGATTACAATTACTCCCTTTGGTTGTGACCGTTGATTCCCGGCAACGGACGCCAACTTTAGGTCAATTAATCACATATCCGGGAGGACAGGATAGAATAGTTTTATTTTTTCATAAT
>DIFH01000029.1 GCA_002427615.1 Paludibacter sp. UBA5753 | reverse complement strand
CTTGGCGGGACTCCGTGTTTTCGCTGCTTCGTAAGCCTTGACCTTGACGTTTTCTTATCAAACACCGAGTTTTCTTTCTGACACTAAATACATAACAATCAAATAAATGGCTGATTATTATCAAATTTATTAGGGTGCTGAGTAGTTACTTTATCATTTACTATTTTATCGTTTACTATTTTATCGTTTACTATTTTACTATCTCAATAATGGTTTTGAGTTGCAAAGGTAAGCATTTTTAAACTTTAATCAGGCATATAAAAATAAGCCGCTGATTTTTATCAATACATAATAGATTGACTTTCTGATAATTGAAAATATTTTCACGCGCTTAACATTTTTTAACCACAAAATGCTTGACAATTTAAAATAACGCCTTACTTTTGCAGTGTACTATTTCACTAATACACTATAACTATTTAAACATTTCATTTGGATAAGTTCAAAATTTAACAAAACATACAATGGTAAAAATTCAAAATGTAACTTTCAGTTACTCAAAAAAAACAGCATTACTCAAGAATTTGAGTTTGGAACTAGAAGCAGGCCGTATACACGGATTGCTTGGCAAAAATGGAGAAGGTAAAAGCACTTTACTGAAACTGATGTCCGGTCTTGTGTTTTCACAGGAAGGAAACATCGAAGTGATGGGATTTAATCCGCAGAAGCGCAAACCCGAAATGCTCCGTGAAATTTTCTTTCTGCCCGAAGAATTGCCGCAGATAACTTTGAGCATAGAAAATTATGAAAAAATATATGCTCCTTTTTATCCCAATTTTAGTTCAGAACAGTTCGATAATTATTTAAAGGAATTTGATATTGAAAATAAGAAATTGATGCTGAACAAACTATCGCACGGACAAAAAAAGAAAGTTTTTATTGCATTCGGGCTGGCTACCAACACCAAACTGCTGCTTATGGACGAACCGACCAACGGGCTCGATATTCCATCGAAAGGGCAATTTCGCCGCATGGTGGCTTCGGGCGTTGATGAAAACCGCTGTCTGATTATCTCGACCCATCAGGTTCACGACCTGGATAGTTTGATCGACAATATCATCATCATGGAAAAACATGAAATCGTGTTTAACCAACTAATTGAGAACATCACAAAGAAACTGTTGTTCAGGGTTGCCGACAGAAACGAAATCTCCGAAAATGTGATTTACAGCGAAGATACTTTGCGTGGTTTATTCCAAGTATGCAAAAACACGACCGGCGAAGACAGCAAACTGGATATTGAACTTCTGTTTAATGCCATACTTAGCGACACAAAGAAAATTAAAACTTTATTCTGATCATTTACCAATCAACTAAAAAGATATGAATACAACATTAAATATCAATCGCATAGGGCTTTTGCTCAAACGTTTTTTTATCGAAAACAAACAACGCGAACTCACTTTCTGGGGAATTACAATTATCATTTTTATGCTCATGCATCAAACAGAATCAGTGGCTATGTTTCTGTATGTTACGGGTTTTATTTTTGCTGCCCGTATGTTCAAAGCTTTCAGTTATACCCCAAGCGGAATGCATTATTTATTAATCCCCGCAACTCACACCGAAAAACTGGTAACATCAATATTGTTGAGCACGATTTATTATTTTGCCATGATACTGGTTACCTACGTTATTGGGAACATAGCCGGAACATACCTTGGAAATCTTGTTTTCGGCACAGATAATCAGGTACATTTGGCGTTATTCAATTTAGGAAATCCGGCAAACGGCTTTAATCCGGGCGAGACAAACAGTAATGGACTCTGGAACATTTTCATAAGCTTTGCCATCATTCAAGCCCTGTTTTTACTGGGATCGCTATACTTTAAACGCAATGTCATCGGCAAAACAATAATGGCCATAATCGGCATCTCTATTGTGCTGGGACTTATTGAGGTTGTATTGCTTAAAGTTACATTCGGAACTTATCATTTCGATAATCAAATGTTTAACATGACCATACCTGCCGGCAAAAATTTGTTTCACGGATTTGAAACTGCGGGTCAAATTCTGAAATATGCCGCAGTACCATTTTTATGGATAGTAAGCTATTTCCGCTTAACCGAAAAAGAAGTATAACCTTATGGAATTCAAAGAAACACAAGCCATATACCTACAGATTGGCGATTATGTATCCGAACAGATTTTGCTGGGGCGCTGGAAAGAAGGCGACCGCATACTGTCGGTGAGAGAATTGGGAGTGGCGTTGCAAGTGAATCCTAATACCGTGATGCGAACATTTGATTTTTTGCAATCGATGGGAATAATTTTCAACCGTCGCGGCGTAGGTTATTTTGTTGCCGACGACGCAAAGAAACGAATCATTACCTACCGGCGAAAACAGTTTATTGAACAGGAATTGCCCTTATTTTTTAAGAATGCGAACATCTTGGGAATGAGCTTCGATGAAATAAAAAAACAGTACGACGAATTTATGAAAAAACAACAAACTTATGAAAACTAAAAATCGTGTTTTTAAAGCAGTTTCGGTAGTCATACTGCTTGGTTTGAGTCTAATTTACAACATGGATTATCAATTTTTGAAGTCCGATAATAGTTATCAATTGACTGAACAAGTTAACGATGCCGACACGGCGGATGTCAAACAACAAAACTCCGAAAGTAAAATCTATATTTTTACAAAATCAATTCTTATATCAGGGATAAAACAACTTATTTCAAATCGTTGAAAAAAAATCAATAGGAAACAAGTTCCATGTAACAACTAAAAAACAAGTATTTACACATGAAAACAAGTAATAAAATATTAGCGGGCGCTTTCATCATCATTGTCCTGGCGATGATCATTGCTAACGTAGCGGTAAAAAGAGAAATAAAAAAAGTAGCGGATGAAAACGGTGTTATGATTGAGCAAAATGATACGCTTGAAAATGACAGTTCATCGGTAAACATACATCTCAAAATCGATTAATCAAGGTCTGCTGAAAAAGTATAATAAGTCTGATAAATAGCAATTTATAGTATTTTTTTTAGGCGTAAATGCAAGGTTTTTGAATATAACTGACCATTTTCTTTACACTACAATTTCTGTTTCTAATGAATGATGTCCTGAAAGGACTAAA
>DIFH01000035.1:2394-3293 GCA_002427615.1 Paludibacter sp. UBA5753 | reverse complement strand
TCGTTACGGCAAGGCAAAACCCTGCCCGACGAAGAGATTCAGGTTACCATTAGCAATCCATCAAGCGTAGCCCGCTATCTTGCCACAAGTGCGCTGACTACCGAAGTAACTAAACAGGTGGATGTGATAAATCTTTCTATAAAAGTCAGCAACGTTCAGAAAGGGAAAGACATTTTAAATACCTTGACCAATGTTTATAACCAGGATGCTATCGAACAGATTAACCGCTCGGCCAATAACACCGCCGAGTTTATAGAAAGTCGCCTCAAATTACTTACGGGCGAGTTAAGCGAAGTGGAAAGCAACGTAGAAAACTATAAACAGGAAAATCAACTGACGAATATTGATACAGATGCAAAATTGTATTTGGAACGTAACGATGAATTCGACCAGCAGCGCATTATGGTGGAAACGCAGATAAGCCTGATAAAGTTTATCGAAGAGTTTATCAATAAACCTGCCAACCGTTACGCGCTGATTCCTAACTTAGGATTGACCGACGTGGGTTTGGTGGCTGTTATTCAAAAATACAATGAATTGCTGATGACCCGCGAAAGGGTGGCGGATGGTTCTTCGGAAGAAAACCCGACGCTCAGAAATTTGAATCAACAAATTATGTCTTCCCGCAAAGCCATACAGGTAAGTATTGCCAACAGCCGCAAGGGGTTGGAAATCAGTAAACGTAAACTCGACCAGCAAAACCAGATGGCAGTTTCCAAAATACGTGATTTGCCACGCCAGGAACGGGAGTTTATCGAAATAAAGCGCCAGCAACAGGTGAAGGAATCCCTTTATCTCTTCCTGCTTCAGAAACGCGAGGAAGCATCGCTGACCATGGCGATAACCGTGCCCAAGGGCAGAATACTGAATGCTCCCGATGATGCTGTCCAGGTAGGTCC
>DIFH01000035.1:550-2369 GCA_002427615.1 Paludibacter sp. UBA5753 | reverse complement strand
CGCTCTAAAATTATCATGGCAATATTCTTTATCCTGGGTTTGGCTTTTCCTTTATTGATCGTCTTTATCAGGGATATGATCAATACTTCCGTTACAAGCCGCGCGCAGATAGAGAAACTGACCGATGTGCCTATTTTATCGGAATTGGGTCATAATACAACGGGTGAAATGATTANNACGAATGCCGAACTGTTCCGTTTGTTACGAACCAAATTGCAGTTTATACTCGACTATCCTACCCAAAAAGTTATTCTGGTTACTTCTACCGAACCGGGTGAAGGAAAATCTTATTTAAGCATCAACTTGGCGATCAGCCTTTCGATAACAAATAAAAAAGTGGCAATATTAGGGTTGGATTTACGCAAACCGCAGTTGAAAAATCATTTTAAATTAGAGAATGAGGCGTTGGGTTTGTCGACTTATCTTTCGGGACATGAAACCGATTATAAAAAACTGATTCAGAAAATAGACGATTATCCTACACTTGATATTATTACTGCCGGAGTGATACCTCCCAATCCCAATGAACTGTTGATCAACGATAGACTTGATAAGCTGATTGCCGCCTTACGTAAAGAATACGATTATATAATCATTGATACGGCTCCGGTGGGGGCGGTTTCGGATACTTTCCTCATCGACCGCGTTGCGGATATCAGCCTTTATTTGTGTCGTATGGAATATTCCGATAAACGTAATCTCAACTTCCTGAATCATGTGAAAACCGAAAAAACGCTGAAACGTCCGTATCTGGTGATTAACGATTTGAATATGGAATCGAAATACTATTACCATCGCGGCTATAGCTACGGTTATGGAAATTATTACGGGCATCATAAGAAAGAAGAGAAGAAGAAATAATTCACCTGTTTTTAAGTTAGTCTCACTGTGTAACCCGATGAAACTAAAAAATGGAAAAATGAGAACTCCTGAAGTTAAAGAATTTATTTTACAACACAGTCATCTTTTTTGGTACATACCACAAGATAAAAAGGTGGAGGTGAGCGATGAATTTTTGGTGGAGACTATTTTGAATTATGGAGATAAAGAGGCTTTATTGCAATTGTTTAGGCTACTCGGAATGCAAAATGTAGCCAATATTTTTTTTGAATCAATTAACGCAAGTGAGCGACGAAAAGGCAATTATTCCGAATTGACCATTAATTATTTCACTCACCTGTTTAAAAAATATGCACACTGAAATTCTATCTAAAGAGCAAAAAGAGTTGTTTCCTTTTCTGAAAAGGTATCAACGCTCGTTTTATTTGGTTGGAGGTACTGCTATTGCATTGCATTTAGGACATCGACGTTCTGTTGATTTTGATTTATTTACTTTTTCTGATCTTAGAAAATCAAGAATAAAAAAGTCTTTATTAGAACTTCCGTTTCAACAGATTCCTCTGTTTGAAGATGTTGATCAACTTCACTTGATTGCTAATGAGGTAAAAATCACTTTCTTTAGTTATCCATATCAGATTGAGCATCCAATAAATGTTGAATCCGTTATATCGATGCCATCGTTGCTCACACTATCAGCCATGAAAGCTTTTGCCTTGGGACGCCGGTCGAAATGGAAAGATTATGTGGATTTGTATTTCATTATACGCGATTTTTATAGTATTGAGGAAATAAGTAGTAAGGCTGTTAAAATTTTTCCCCAACAATTTTCAGAAAAATTATTTCGGGAACAATTAGCCTTTCATAAAGGCATTGATTATTCCGAACCGGTTGAATATCTTGTAGAACCGGTAAGCGATGAAGTAATCAAATCTTTTTTGCTCGATGTGGCAACGGATATATTGTGAAAAAATAGTGTAAC
>DIFH01000035.1:0-372 GCA_002427615.1 Paludibacter sp. UBA5753 | reverse complement strand
GGGGAGGTTATATTTGGGATGTTGGAGTTTCACTCCGACAAAAAGATAATGATTATCCGTATTTCGACCTGTAATCCCGTTAGGGATTTAATATCGGTAGAATTATTCGTCTGCTCTCGTTAGTTGCACCCCATACGGGGTGCTACATGTGTGTTGAAAATGTGCTTCTACCGATATTATATGCCTACGGCATAACTAACTATTCAGGTTGCTTTGGGGATAATCATTAACAAAAAGCGAAGCGCGTAACCGGCTGCTTGTGGATTTGCTTGTACGCACCGACTTTATGGAAAAGGCAGGAACGGGCATACAACGTATCAACGATGCCTGCAAAGCAAATAACAATGCTTGCGACTTTAATTTTTCTGATGC
>DIFH01000065.1 GCA_002427615.1 Paludibacter sp. UBA5753 | reverse complement strand
GCAAGAGATATTTTGGTAGGAAAATTACCAAACCCACAAAGTCAGGTGGAGCAAATTACCATTGCCATGATATACAAATTCATGGACGACATGGATAAAGAAGCAATGGAATTTGGAGGAGAAGCTACTTTTTTTACAGGTGATTACGAAAAATATAGTTGGACGAAAATATTTGACCCGAAATTGGGCGGATATGAGATGTTAGCACTTTATGGAGAAGCTATTGTAAAGCTCAACCAAAATCCAAACATACCGCAACTTTTCAGGGATATTTTTAAAAATGCTTATCTACCTTACAGAGACCCAGAGACTTTGAAAATGTTTCTGAAAGTTATTAATGAGTTTCATTACGACCACAGCGAAAAATTGGGCGATGCTTTTGAATACCTTTTATCAGTTTTAGGCAGTCAGGGTGACGCAGGACAATTCCGCACACCCCGCCACATTATTGATTTTATGGTTGCCATTATGCAGCCAAAAAAAGATGAAAGCATTTGCGACCCGGCATGTGGAACTGCCGGTTTTTTAATTTCTTCATATAGACACATTCTTAACGAAAACACTAAAAAGAACAAAGGTGATATACTTACTCCCGCTGAACGGAAAAAGTTAATAAATAACTTCGTTGGTTATGATATTTCTTCCGAAATGGTGCGTTTGAGTTTGGTAAATATGTATTTGCATGGATTTACCACGCCAAAAATTTACGAATACGACACTTTAACCAGCACTGACCGTTGGGGCGACACCTTTGACATTATCATGGCAAATCCGCCATTTATGACCCCTAAAGGAGGTATCCGCCCGCACAAGAAATTTGCAATGAAAGCAAATAGAAGCGAGGTGCTATTTGTGGACTATATCATGGAGCATATTAATCCGACAACCGGACGTGCAGCGGTGATTGTTCCCGAAGGTATTATTTTTCAAAGTGCTACGGCTTACAAAGCATTACGAAAATTATTGGTTGACAATAACTTTCTTTATGGAGTAGTTAGTTTACCTGCCGGAATTTTTCAGCCTTATAGCGGTGTTAAAACTTCCATTCTATTATTAGATAAAACCCTTGCAAAAAAAACTGATAAAATCCTTTTCGTAAAAATTGAAAACGATGGATACAGTTTAGGAGCACAAAGAAAAGAACTTAGCACAAGTGATTTGCCCGATGCTACAAATTTCATAAAGCAATACATTACAGCTATTCGTAATAATGACTTTTCGCTAATTGATTTTGAACATTTGCCATTAAACTCGATTGCAGTTGAAAAAAGCAAAATAGCTGAGAATGGAGATTTTAATCTTAACGGGGATAGATACAAAGAAACAATTCATAAGCACAATGGTAAATTTGAAATGGTTTCTTTAAGCGAATTATGTGAATTAATTAGAGGGGTTACATATTCAAAAGAAGATGAAGTAGAGGAAGATGGGTATAAGGTGTTAAGAGCCAATAATATCAAATTGGATAGTGGAAATATTGATTTTAATGATGTCAAATTAATTTCAAAAAACCTTAAGCTTTCCGATAAACAAAAATTGAAAGCAAAAGATATTTTTATTTGCACCGCTTCAGGAAGTGCAGAGCATATTGGAAAAACAGCTTTTATAGAACAGGATATTGATTACTATTTTGGAGGTTTTATGGGTGCGATTAGGTGTAATGAGCAAGTACTGCCAGAATTTTTATTTCAAAACATTAGAGGTGAAAGATTTAACAATCATTTAAACAATATTATTGCTGGTGCAAATATTAAAAACTTGAAAGCTGAGTTTCTATATTCATTTAGAATACCCCTCCCTCCACTCTCAATTCAACAAGAAATCGTCTCCAAAATAGAGCAATACGAAAAAATCATAGCCGGAGCCAAACAGGTAGTAGAAAACTACAAACCCCAAATTGATATAAAACCTGAATGGGAAATGGTGGAGTTAGGTTCTGTATGTGATTTTTCACAAGGCATTCAGGTTGACTTGGAATTACAGAGTAAAGAATATGTTGATGATTATGATGTTTTTTTGAGAATAGAGAATTACACTCAAAATTCTGACGATTTCAGATATATCCCAAAGGAACTATCGAAGAATAAATATATTAGAAGAAACGAGGTGGTTGTTGTAAGATATGGTGCGTCTGCTGGTTATGTTGGAAGAGGTTTTGACGGTGTATTAGCAAACAATCTTTTTAAAGTTTCACCAAATGAGAAAATCACAAATGATTTTCTCTACTATTACCTTAATTCAGAATATGTTCAATCTTATTTCAAACGAATAACCGCTGGTGGAGCTATGCCTGCATTAAGTTTTAAAACAGTTGAAGTTGTTCAAATACCCATAATTCCTATAGAAGAACAAAATTTAATCGTATCCCAAATCGAAAAAGAACAACAGCTAGTAAATGCAAGCAAAGAGCTTATAAAGATATTCGAGCAAAAAATAAAAGACGAAATCAATAAACTTTGGGAAGAATAATGGAAAATGCGATTGACATATTGGAATATTTGCCGAACTCTTATAAAACAAGAGATGAGCAAGAATATATTAACTTCCTTTGGGAAAGTTTTGAAAGCAATTACAATAATGCAAAATATCCATTTGCCTTTATTGCTTATCACATGCTTTATATGAGTTTTATTTATTTCGAGGTCTGGCAGATTAAAGAAAACAGAAAAACAGATTTTGAGAAAGCAATGGTTGGATTTAGCAAAGACTTTGAAAAACTCCTTTGCAATGCAACGACACCTTTTGCTTTTGTTGAGTTAGGCGAAAGCAATTTCATTCGTTTCTTAAAACTTGCAGGTTGCGACAATTCTCAAATCGGAAATTATACTGCCAGCGTAAAATCAAGAAATGATGCAACACACAGTAATGGTAGAATATTTTTCAACGACAAAGCAATAATTGATACAAAAATTAATGATGTAATCCGCAACATAGATGAGATACAAAATCATTCAAAACCAATTATTGAAGAATGCCTTGAAAAATTCTTAATTGAAAATCACGACCCGGATAAACGACAATATTACGATGACTTAGACCAGATTAGAGAAATCCTAATACATGGTAATTATCTCTCACAGAAAGACATTGAGCATTTACTGACTTTTGACATTACAATTCTATCGAAAAGAAAAAATTATGAAGCTATGAAAAGTTTATTTGAAACATTCGTAGAAAATTATAAAACAACATAGCCCTCGCTTCGTAGTCAAGCACATTGGCAGGTCGCACCAGCCAACGTCAAGAACAAAACCTGCAAAAGAGCTTGCCTACCCCGACGCACGGCAGAAAGGAAAGATGCAGCAAAAATGACGAGAAAAAACAACGAACCGCCAACACACAATATAGCCAATAAGGGTTTCAGTGGTTATTCAAGCAATGTAGCCCGCATAAAATTTCGTGTCGGCGAACAATTTGCTACATAAAGACA
>DIFH01000151.1 GCA_002427615.1 Paludibacter sp. UBA5753 | reverse complement strand
GTCGAACTGAAAATCAAAAGGGTATAAAAATAAAGAGTGCTGAGTAGCTACCTTTTTTAGATTCAATTCAAAGATTTATGTTTTAGGGCATTTTTATAAACAATAATTCAAATTTCACATGGTTATTTCACAGAAAGAACTTATCTTTCGGCCACAATTATAAATTTACCGATTTATATTCAGAAAACACAATAATATGCACTTCATCTTTGTAATTATTCCATATATTTTACTATTTTTGCGAAGTTAAAATTCAAATTGCTTTTCAATAAATTATCAAAACCAAATAGTACTTATGTTCAATAAATTATACGTTTTCTATCGCGATGGATTTAAAAACATGACTGTTGGTCGAACATTATGGTTGATTGTGTTAATTAAACTTTTCATAATGTTTGCTATACTAAAAGTGTTTTTCTTTCCCGATTATCTGAACACAAACTTCGACAGCGACGAGAGTAAAGCCAACCATGTACGTCAGGAATTAATAAATAAATCGAATTAATAACCTTTTATTTCAATACATTATATTTATGGAATTATTAGATGTGTCATTATTAGGATGGTCTCGGGCACAGTTTGCCATGACTGCCATGTATCACTGGTTATTTGTACCGCTGACTTTAGGTCTGGGTATCATAATGTCGGTAATGGAAACCCTGTATGTAAAAACAGGAAAAGAAGAATGGAAAAAAGCCACCAAGTTTTGGATGACTTTGTTCGGGGTCAATTTTGCCATTGGCGTAGCCACCGGTATTATCCTTGAATTTGAATTCGGGACAAACTGGTCGAATTACAGCTGGTTTGTAGGCGATATTTTCGGCGCACCTTTAGCCATCGAAGGTATCATGGCTTTTTTTATGGAAGCGACCTTTATTTCCATCATGTTCTTCGGATGGAATAAAGTCAGCAAAAAATTCCATTTGGCATCGACCTGGTTAACAATTCTTGGAGCTACTTTATCCGCCTTATGGATTCTGGTAGCCAACGCGTGGATGCAGTACCCCATCGGCATGGAGTTTAACCCCGACATGACCCGAAACGAAATGATCGATTTCTGGAGCATATTATTGTCGCCGGTAGCTATCAACAAATTCCTGCATTCCGTATTTTCGGGCTGGGTTTTGGGAGCGCTGTTTGTAATCGGTGTAAGCGCCTGGTTTCTGCTGAAAAAACGCGACACGGATTTTGCCTTACGGAGCATGAAAGTAGGCGCAATTTTCGGGGTAATTGCAACCGCTTTAATTATCTGGACAGGCGACAGCTCCGCTTACCATGTGTCACAAAAGCAACCCATGAAACTTGCCGTTATGGAAGGACTTTATGAAGGAAAAACAAATGCAGACTTACTGGCATTCGGGGTCTTGAATCCTGATAAAAAAGCTTACAACGACACCATCGATCCTTTCCTTATGAAAATGCCTGTTCCCATTCCGGGAATGTTATCATTTTTAGGTTATCGCGATTTTAATGCATTTGTACCCGGTATCAAAGATATTATTGAAGGTGGTTATGAAACTCCAAAAGGAACAGCGCTGCCTTTTACGGAAAAGAGAACACGCGGCAAAGCTGCCATCCAGGCTTTAGCCGATTATCAAAAAGCTATGGCTGCCAAGGACACGACCTCTGCTGCAACTTATAAAGCTGTTTTAAAAGAAAATTATCCCTATTTCGGATATGGTTATCTTGAAAACCCGGAAGAATTGATTCCAAATATCCCAATGGTGTTTTATTCGTTCCACTTTATGGTGGGCTTAGGCATGTATTTCCTCGCATTATTTATTGTTGTTTTGTTTTTTGTTTATCGAAAAAATATCGAAAAGCAAAAGTGGTTGTTATGGATTTCGCTGTTAACAATTCCATTGGGATATGTTGCAGGCGAACTGGGCTGGGTAGTAACCGAAGTTGGCCGTCAACCCTGGGCTATTCAGGATGTTTTGCCGGTACAAGCTGCTATATCGAACATTTCGTCTGAGTCGGTAAAACTTACATTCTTCTTGTTTCTTATTTTATTCACAGCGCTACTTGTAGCCGAAGTGAGAATCATGCTCAAACAAATAAAAAAAGGACCGGAAGCAGATTGAGTTGGAAAGTTTATAAAGCAAGAAGTTGAAAACCGAGAAAAAGAACCGGTTTCCCAACAACTTTATAAACTTTATACTTTAAGAACTTTATAAACTCAAAAAAAACAATCAACTTCAAACAAAATATTATGATAACATATTCATTTCTCCAGCATTACTGGTGGTTTATTATTTCACTCTTAGGTGGAATCCTGACTTTTTTGTTATTCGTACAGGGAGGACAATCCATGTTATTCTCGCTCTCGAAAACGGAAGATGAGCGTCGTTTGTTAGTGAATGTTTTAGGTCGCAAATGGGAATATACATTTACAACCTTAGTTACTTTTGGCGGTGGACTTTTTGCTTCTTTCCCTTTGTTTTACTCCACCAGCTTTAGTGGAGCTTACTGGGTGTGGATGGCTATCTTGTTCTGTTTCACTTTACAGGCAGTTTCTTATGAGTTTCAATCGAAACCGGGGAATGTTTATGGAAAAAGAACCTACCAGTCTTTTTTGTTTATAAACGGTTTATTGGGAACGATACTGATCGGAGCCGCTATTGCAACATTCTTTACCGGATCCGATTTTATTGTTAACAAAGGAAATATAACTTCAACATTCCAACCCGTTATCAGTTCGTGGGGCAACGAATGGCATGGGCTTGAAGCCTTGTTGAACCTGCGTAACTGGATGTTGGGATTAGCCGTATTTTTCCTTGCACGCACACAGGCGTCATTGTTTTTCATCAATCGATTAAGCCATGAAGCGCTGGAAAAACGTTCGAGAAAATACGTTTTGTACAATGCAGTTCCTTTCCTCGTATTTTTCCTGACATTTTTAATCTGGACTTTGTTGTCCGAAGGTTTTGCCGTTGATCCGCAAACAGGAGTAGTTTCGCTCGAAAAGTATAAATATTTTACTAATCTGATTGAGATGCCTGTCATCCTGGTATTGTTTCTTTTGGGAATAGTGAGCGTTTTATGGGGAATTATCGGAACTTTATTGTCGGAGAAATTCAAAAAAGGAATCTGGTTCTCAGGTGCAGGCACAATAGTAACTGTTTGCTGCTTGTTACTTATTGCCGGCTACAACAACACATCGTTTTACCCTTCATCAACCAACCTACAAAGTTCATTGACCATTTTCAATTCCTCATCAAGCGAATTCACCCTGAATGCCATGTCGATTGTATCGTTGATGATCCCATTTGTTGCCGGATATATTTTTTACGCCTGGAGAGCTCTGGAGAAAAAACGCACCGATATTGAAGATGTAAACAACGATCATCATGCTTATTGAGTTGTTTTCAGGGAAGTAAAACGTTTAACCGGGCACGCACAGCGTAGCTGGGTTTAACATGGGAGCTATTTAGTTTATTCAATCCTGACAGGTTTTTGAAACCTGTCAGGATTGAATTTTTATATCACCCTTGTTCGCCGTAGCGTATAAAATTGCATCCCCGTCCTACCGGATATCCTTATTAATTATACAAAGTTTTGCGGACGGATGACGTGCGCCAACTTAAGTTCTCCAAATTACATATCCATGAAGACATGGTATTTTAAGCTCTTTTCCGACTTAGAAGTTTTTCAACTCCGTTTTTCAGCCTAAAAAATTTAATTTAAAATAGCGCAATCAGCAAAGCCATCGAATCGAAATTATTCGTATTTTTGGAAATTATTTGAGTTTTTTCGCAGACGGTCGTTGGGTGGCATGCAAAAAAAATAAAGAAAAGATTGTAATATGTACCATTTTTTGTATTTTTGGGACAAATTAAATAAATATGGGACAAATGACACCAGATTCTAAACCTGACCAACCGGCAGGCAGACTCGAAAAATTACCACCTAAGATTGAAAAAGTCGAAACGATAAAAATTCTTCGACAAACAACCAAAGCTGCAACAGCCTTGGCTGAATTAAAAGGGATTGCCAAAACGATTCCGAACCAATTAATGCTTGTGAATGCGATTGTGCTTCAAGAAGCAAAGGATAGTTCCGAAATCGAAAATATAATTACGACTCAAGATGAATTGTATAAGGCGATTGCTATTGATAAATCCAACATTTCTGCAGCCATAAAAGAAGTTGTGAATTATCGAAAAGCTATTTTTCTTGGCTTTGATTTGATTGTGAAACAAGGATTTTTGAGTGTAAACGACATAAAAAGTATTCAGCAAGTGTTAGTTGGGAATTCAGCAGGAATCAGGAATGTACCTGGAACCGTTTTGAAAAACAGCAACACAGGAGAGGTAGTTTACACGCCTCCACAAGACGAAATTGAAATTATCGACCTTCTGACAAATTTCATAAATCACTTTAATGACACAGAAAAAAGTTTATCACCACTTATAAATTTAGCTGTATTTCATTATCAGTTTGAAAGTATTCACCCATTTTATGACGGAAACGGAAGAACCGGAAGAATTCTCAACATACTTTATTTAATTATGAATAAATTGATTGACATTCCTATCCTCTATTTAAGCTCGTATATCATTGAGAACAAAGCTGAATACTACAAATTACTTAATCGAACAAACACAACTGGCGAATGGGAAGACTGGATACTTTTCATACTTAAAGCAATTGAAAAAACAGCGATTAAAACAATTGAAAAAATCAGTTCTATCAGAAAATCTTTGGACGCAACAATTGAAAAAGTACAACTGAATGCTCCTAAGATTTACAGAAAAGAATTAGTTGAATTGTTATTCGAGCAACCTTATGCTAAAATAGACTTCGTGGTAAATAAACTTCAAGTAGAACGAAAAGCTGCGTCAAGATACCTTAAAGAGCTTGAAAGGATTGGAATTCTGAGATCACAGAAAATTGGACGTGAAACTTTATATATTAACATTGAATTAGTTGAAATCCTGAAACTTTAATGCACTAACCGCCCCCCTTGCTGCCGCACGAATCCT
>DIFH01000101.1:2716-3157 GCA_002427615.1 Paludibacter sp. UBA5753 | reverse complement strand
GTTAGCAACAAGGCGAAAAAAGAGAACCTTCAAGACTGATAGGTGCAGTTTAAAACAAGCAGATTAAAATATTTAGCTCTTTGACAAGTCGGTGCAAATTTGATGGAATTTATTTTGTTTTTTTTCTCCCCCCGCAAAAAAAGGAAAGAAACCCCACCCCACATTGCAGCACATTTCCAAGCCCCCACAAGCCAACGCCCAAACCAAAGGCTTGTAAAAGAGCTGCAATTTTGCCTACACACTCGTGCTGAATTGTTACTTTTGAGCTATTAAGAAATGAACCGACAAAATGAAAAAGGAAATAGACAACAAACTCAACTTAAAAAACATCAAACCAACTGCAATGCGACAATTGGTTTTGCAAGTTCTAACAGAACAAAAAACGGCTATTAGTTTGCCTGAATTAGAACAAAAATTTGAAAAAGCCGATAAAGCAACTCT
>DIFH01000101.1:1783-2536 GCA_002427615.1 Paludibacter sp. UBA5753 | reverse complement strand
CTCGAAAGCGTAAATATGGTAGTAAAAGGAATTTGTTCAAATTGCAAAAAATAACTTTGCAACCCGGTTGCATCAACTTTGGAGTATCTTTGCTGTTGTACTTTATAAATGACAATAATTTTCAGATGAAATATGTAACAGTAATATTATCAATGTATGTAATGGTTTTAACAGCCATACCATGCAATGATGTACATGCTGCCAATACAAATTCTGTTTCTCTTGAATTATCAGAACAAAGTCCAAATCAGACAAACGATGTTGATTTATGTTCCCCGTTTTGTTTTTGTCATTGTTGCCAAACACTTTCATTTCCTTCATTTTTTAGTATTTCCTTTATCAATTTAGTTGAAATTACTATAGATTTTAAATTGAAAGAACCTGCAATTTCAAGTCCCGTTGCATCTATCTGGCAACCACCCAAAATATAATTCATTTTTCTTTCTTAAATATTGAGCAGTTGACTTAGACATCCTTGCATTGCCATGATACTGCGAACGTATTAAATTTGAACGCATAGAAAAAAATGCTGTACAGGATTCACATTAATAATTAAAAGAAATCAAATGATAAACAAAATCATAGCTTTTTCAATAAAAAATAAAGCCCTCATTGGTTTAATGACCATAGGGCTTATCATCGGAGGTATCTGGTCAATGACCAAAGTGCCATTGGATGCCGTGCCCGACATTACCAACAACCAGGTGCAGGTGATTACCACCGCGCCCAACCTGGGCACCGAAGACATTGAGC
>DIFH01000101.1:0-1650 GCA_002427615.1 Paludibacter sp. UBA5753 | reverse complement strand
GGATTTGGGGAACCGTTTATGGCGCCAATCAGTACCGGATTGGGTGAAATTTACCAGTACACGCTTGAAGTTCAGCCCGGTTACGACACTGTGTATAACGACATGGAACTGCGCACCATGCAGGAATGGATTGTAAAACGCCAGATGGCAATGGTTCCGGGAGTAGTTGAGGTAAACTCCTTTGGCGGACGTGGCAAACAATACGAAATCTCCATAAACCCCGATAAGCTACGCAACATGAACCTGACCATTGCCGACATTTTCGAGGCTTTGGAAGATAATAATCAGAATACCGGAGGGGCTTATATTGAGAAAAATTTTCAGGCCAACTTTATCCGTGGCGAAGGTTTGATGCGCTCGCTCGATGACATCCGCAACACGCCGGTAGCCAATGTAAACGGGCAACCTGTTTTTATACGCGATGTGGCAGAAGTGAAATTCGGAAGTTTTGTCCGTTATGGTGCTTTTACCAAAGATGGAAAGGGCGAGGCTGTCGGCGGTATCGTGATGATGTTGAAGGGCGAAAACTCAAATGATGTGATTAAAGATGTTAAAGAGCGAATGGCTTTAATTCAAAAATCACTGCCTGATGGTGTTGAAATTAAACCTTTTCTCGACCGCAGCAAACTGATTAAAAGCACCACATCTACAGTTGCCGAAAATCTTTCATTGGGTGCGTTAATAGTAATATTTATCCTTGTAATATTCTTGGGAAACCTTAGGGGCGGGTTAATCGTGGCATCAACCATTCCGCTGGCCTTGCTATTTGCATTTATCATGATGAACCTGTTTGGGGTGTGGGCTAACCTGATGAGTTTGGGGGCACTCGATTTCGGGATATTGGTTGATGGAGCAGTAATTATTGTTGAAGCCATGATATTTTACCTCCATCGCAAAAACCTTATCGGAACAAAACTCGACCAGGCGAAACGAAACGAAATTGCCTATAATTCGGCAAGTAAAATGATGAACTCGGCATTTTTTGGACAACTGATTATTCTGATTGTCTTTATACCTATTTTAGCTTTGCAAGGAGTAGAAGGCAAAATGTTTATCCCCATGGCTATGACCTTTGGTTTTGCCGTTTTGGGCGTAGTTATCTTGTGCCTCACGTACATTCCGATGATGGCAGCCTTATTCCTCCAACCACCAAAAACAGACAAAAAAACCTGGGGCGATAAAATAATTGGAAAACTCGAAAATACTTATACTCCTGTAATCGGATGGTCGCTTAAAAGGAGTTGGATTGTAATTACCATCGCATTCGTGCTGTTAATTTCCGGTGGTTTTCTGTTTACCAGAATGGGAGCCGAATTTATCCCAAAACTCGATGAAGGCGATTTTGCTTTTCAGGCATTTCTAAAGCCGGGAACTTCATTAACCGAAGCAACAAAAACTACCACCCGACTGGAACAAATTGTCTTGGAAAACTTTCCTGATGAAGTAGAAAGTATTCAAAGCAGGATTGGTGTGGCAGATTTACCCATGGACCCAATGCCTTTGGACATTGCAGATATATTTGTGATATTGAAACCAAAAGACCAGTGGACACAAGCCGAATCGAAAGCCGAATTAATTGAAAAAGTAAGGGAAAAAGTAAGTGTTTTGCCGGGTATAAATTTTGTATTTACGCAGCCTATTGAAATGCGT
>DIFH01000095.1 GCA_002427615.1 Paludibacter sp. UBA5753 | reverse complement strand
AAACCAAGAAGTTTAATAACGAACTGATCAAATTTGCACAAGAATAAGCTGTATCAGCATCAACCTATAAAACAATAAAATAACATTATGGATAAGCAATTAAATAAGAAAAGAGTAGCCGTTATGGCTACCGATGGTTTTGAACAATCGGAATTTAAGAAACCAATAAAAGCGCTTAAAAACGAAGGGATTTTAGTGGATGTAATATCCGTAAAACAAGGAAAAATAAAAGGTTGGAAAGAAACAGAATGGGGTGATGAATTTAAAGTAGACCTTACTGTCGACAAGGCGCTGTCAACTGATTATGACATGTTGGTATTACCTGGTGGTGTGATAAATACCGATTCATTACGGACGAATAAACCGGCCGTAAAATTTGTGTCCGAATTTTTCGAACAGGGGAAACCGATTGCGGCCATTTGCCATGCAGGTTCGATACTAATTGAAACCGGTTTTTTAACAGGGAAACAGATGACCTCGTATAAATCGATTAAAACAGATTTGATCAATGCAGGAGTAGATTGGAAAGATGATGAAGTGGTAGTGGACAACAAACTTATTACGAGTAGAAGTCCGAAAGATCTTCCGGCTTTTTGTAAAAAGATGATTGAAGAGCTTAAAAAATAAAATTTATACTGTTTTCAAACAAAACAAAAAATGTCATGGCAAAATATTCAAAAAAAGCACAAGATAAAATTGAGGAAGTAATGCATGAATTTAAAGAAGGAACTTTAAAATCGGGCAAAAATGGCAAAGTGACAAGCAGAAAACAAGCCATTGCCATTGGTATAAGTGAAGCAAAAGAAGCTGGATTAAAAGTCCCTACTCAAAAAACTGCAAAATGATATTATGGTAATGTCGAAGCAATTAAAATTCTGTTTGGTTGAGTCTTTAACCAAGTATTACACAAACCCGCTATTGTTGAACACAATTGGTTAACCTAAATAATAAAAAATGAAAAAATTAAATTTAAAGGATGCAAAAGAGATCGGTGATGATCTTGACATTAATTGGGATGAGGTAGATTTGAATGAATTTACAAAAGGAGTAAATATTGAGTTTGAACATGGAACAAAATATCCTGAAACTAATGTTACTAATAATGACAAAAAATTGACAGGAAAAATTGCTTGGGCTCATTTAAAGGAGTTTCCGGATTATTATTCAAGATTAGAAAAATTAGAAAAGAAAGCAGGAGAATATTGGAAAAATAAAAGGAACAACTGATTAAATAAATTTATCAAATAAAATCTGACTTATGAGTAAAAATGTATCGGATCAACTGGTGGAAACATTGGTTGAAGCAGGCATTCAACGAATTTATGCTGTAACCGGAGATAGTCTTAATCATGTCAATGCAGCAATACAACGTAACGGAAAAATCAAATGGATTCATGTCCGAAACGAAGAAACGGCTGCATTTGCAGCGGGTGCCGAGGCGCAATTAAATGGACTGGCATGTTGTGCCGGCAGCAGCGGTCCGGGGCATGTTCATCTTATCAACGGGTTGTATGATGCACATCGTTCATCGGCTTCTGTATTGGCTATTGCTTCGTCCATTCCTACCAAAGAATTTGGTACCGGTTATTTTCAGGAAACAAATACCACCAAACTTTTTGACGATTGCAGTTGCTATAACCAAATGGCTTCAACACCCACACAATTTCCCCGTATGTTGCAGGCTGCCCTCCAACATGCCGTACATCAAAAAGGTGTGGCAGTACTTGGATTACCGGGCGATATTACCCATCTTCCTGCGGTACCCGCTGAAACGACAACAACACTTTTCAGGAACAACCCCGTCGTCAGACCATCCGAAGATGAACTGCTACAACTCGCCGAACTTATAAACTCGCACAAAAAAATCACAATTTATTGCGGACTGGGTTCTGCGGAAGCACACGACGAAATTATTCAATTAGCCGAAAAATTAAAATCTCCGGTGGCATATTCGTATAAAGCCAAGATGGCAATTCAATATGATAATCCGTATGAGGTTGGTCTCACCGGATTATTGGGAATTCCATCAGCTTATCAAAGTATGTATGAATGTGAGTTGCTGATATTATTAGGAACTGATTTTCCCTACACACCCTTCATGCCTGTTGACAATAAAATTGTACAAATTGACATTAAACCCGAAAACCTTGGACGAAGAGCCAAACTCGAAATGGGGCTTTGCGGAGATGTAAAAGATTCGTTGCAAGCCCTACTGCCTCTGGTTGAGAAGAAGGAAGATGACAAATTCCTGCTTCGGCAATTGGAGTTTTACAAAGAGGTAAAAAAGAATTTATTGTATTATGTAAATGATCGCGGAGAACCAAATGCTATTCATCCGGAATATGTTGCTTCAGTAATTAACGAGTTGGCTGACAAAGATGCAATATTCACGGTCGATACCGGCATGTGTTGCGTATGGGCTGCACGTTACATTGATGGAACCGGCGAACGAAAGATGTTAGGTTCTTTCAATCATGGTTCTATGGCAAATGCTATGCCTCAAGCCATTGGCGCTGCTCTAGCACGACCTGACCAACAAGTAATTGCATTTTGTGGCGATGGAGGTTTATCCATGATGATGGGCGACCTGATGACCATTGTTCAATATAATTTACCGGTGAAGATTGTGCTTTTTAATAACCGGTCATTAGGAATGGTGAAGTTGGAAATGGAAGTGGCCGGAATTCCTGATGTGGAAACGGACATGCTGAATCCGGACTTTGATAAACTAGCCGAAGCAATGGGAATGTTTGGCGTTACAATTAATGATCCCGTAGAGCTTAGAACAACATTACAAAAAGTTTTTCAACAGGATGGACCCGCCTTAATTACCATTCATACTGATCCAAATGCACTTGCTATGCCTTCTAAAATGGAGTTTGACCAGATGAAAGGTTTTGCTTTTTATATGGGGAAAATGATGTTAAGCGGTAGATCTGATGAAGTTATTAAAATCATTAAGTCCAATTATAAACATTTGGGCGAAATGATCTGATTGAAAAAAATAACTAATTATTGATTATAAATAAAAAAAATAAAAATTATGCCAGATTTTGGATCACCCTTTTCAGGGTTAGCAAATGATAGAAAGCTTTCCAATGCGGAGCTCATAAGAGCCATCCGTTTCATGGTGGCTGCAGAGTATGAAGCGGTACAAATGTATATGCAACTCGCTGAGTCAACTGATAATAAACTCGCTGTAGACGTCCTCAAAGACATTGCAGATGAGGAACGGGTACATGCCGGAGAGTTTCTGAGATTGCTACACGAATTGGCCCCGGATGAAGAAAAATTATACGCCAAAGGGGCAAAAGAAGTTGAAGAGGAAATTAAGAAAAAAAAGTAACTGAAATTCGTAAAATCTGTATTTAAGTTCTTCAATACTTATTGGAGAACTTAATGGATAACTTCATCAATGCTATTAAACTGATAACGATTTTGTTTTTTTGGATATTGCAGTATTTGATGGAGACATGATTAGAACATAGTAGCAGTTAAAGCATTTAGTTGAATTGTTTTGTTATTTTGTTATGATTGGATAATTGAAATTAAAAAGAGAAAACCAATCGAATTTATTCTGAAATTAAATTATTGTTTTAAATTGCAGTTAATTTAAATATTAATTTTAATAATGGAGGAATGAAAAATGAACCAATTAAAGAAAAAACTATTTTGTTTCTGCATCTTGTTGATTGGAATAATCAACTTTGATGCTTCTTTCGCTCAACAACCTAAAAATTGTTTCTTCTTATGGACCTATCAACCAGGATGTAGGTTTTGACCAGATGAAGGCTGACAGGATGAAGGTAAAGGCGGAACGTGCTAAAGAACACATGATCTTGTTAAACAACAGGTACGATCTTTCAAAAAAGACATCTTCGGATGTTGTCATGTCAGGAGGAAAACCCATACCAGTTGGTCCGACTGTTAAACTTCAAGGTACCAGTTGGTTGGAACTTGATAAGTTAACGCCTGAGCAGATCAAAATGAAGGGAATTTTTCCATATAAGCCTCTATGTCCTTCACTGATATGTAAAGGAGTACTAAAGCAGGCGCACGTTGCCGGGATTTGCAATTATTCCCTTTGGTCATGACCGTTGGTTTCCGTCAGACGTACGCTAACTTTTAATCATTTAAAGAACATCCGGCAAAATGGGGCCCTTTAGACAATTAGACGACCTGAATATTTATTCAAAATACTATAATATCTTTGCAACAATAAATGTAAGGATGAGCAAATAAATATAGTGACTGAATAATTCAGTATGCGAACAACAGTTAAAAATAGGAATATATACAATATGTTGATTTGCAAAATATTGAATAAAATTTAATTTACAAATAAAGCGGATGCATGCGAACAAGGAGTTCACAGTGCGGAAAATAAGTTCGCATAGCAACCGTGTTACCTGCAAGCCAACAAAAGAGAGAGATAGCGAGGATAGACACTTATAGACAGAGAACCAAATGATTTGTAGAAAAAAATAAAAAATGTTGAGTTTGTTTACCACTCAACCAAAAGCTTATGGAGAACGTGACAGGTTTAAATTTAGTATTTGCCGACTTTATTTCACACATTGATGAAATTATCAAAGATTACGGAGAACCGGTTAGACCGTTGCCTGAAGAAATTGAGATTTTGAGGAAACAAATTATCAACAATCCCGCAAACAATAACCCTTGCTTACAAAAGAACTTTTTCTTAATCGAAAGTGTTGAAGGAGAAATTTTGTTTGCATTCAACGTAGACAGGTATTTGGGTCTCAAAGGTGATTTCAATTTAATGACTTTTCTTTCATATATTGATGATGGTTCTTATACATGGAATTATCTTCAAGATTATCTTTCGTGGGCAAAAACATTATACTCATTTGCTGATAAGATATTTAAAAACGCAAACACTGATAAAGTTGCGTACAAAATAAGAATGCCTATGCGTTGTAAAGATGGGCGTGTTTATTGGGTTTTACAAGAAGTTCGACCCCTTGAAACAGATAAAGACAACAATCTAATATCCCACATCAACACTTATACTATAACCAATTTATACAAGGAAAAATCTCACGTTGGTTTAGTTGGCGAGTTTTATTTTGATGATGAATATCAGGATGAATGGAATAGAACCATTGCAGAAAATCGTTTTTCAATCAAACCATTTATTTTATCTCCAACACAAAAAGACATTCTATATTTTTTTCATAGATTTTCAAATGCAACGATAAAGTCATGCGCTTTTGAATTAAAATATCCGGTGAATACGCTTAAAAAATATATTTCAGATTGTCAACGTAAACATGGCATTATAGATATGGCTAAAGTTTCATTTCCAAAAATACCTGTGAACAATTTAAAAGATGTTGTAGCATTTTTAGAAAAGATAGGTTGGTTTGAGTGAAATTTCAAAATAGGTATATTTGTTAGTCGTTGTGGGTATAAAAGTTGTTTTATGGATATATAACAAATTTTAATTTTATTTCTTTGTGTTCGCTTTTTAAACGAAATCGGTGATTACGAGCACGACTTTACCTATTTCAAGCTGAATATCGGCAAAATCAAGCTTGACGGATGGTAAATTGAGCTTAAAATCCACAATAGCGGACTGAATTTCCACGATTTCGAACTGTACACCCTTAAGGTTAAGCTTATCAGATAGGATAGCGAGCATGATTTCGATGAATCTAAGCTTAATTTCAGTGATAACAGTAATTATTTCTAAGGTTTTGGACAAAATAGATTAAACATCTACGTTTATAATCAAATAATTTACTTTTAAACTCACAAAAGCATGGCAAATTCATCTTATCGGGTTAACATACCCAAAAATGCAGAAGAATTATTAGATCTCGCTGCAAAAGTTTATCAGAAACACACAGAACTTGCAACCGCATCTCCCCTTGGTGCAATGGTTTCACACAAATGGTCAGACAATGGTCCTAACGTTGCACCCTGCCTACAACTCCACAAACAAGCCGAAGAACTAAAACGACAAGCCGAGGAAGCGTATCGTCAACGTGACCTTTTATTAAGTGGTATCACTGAATCCGTAAAAGCCAGCCGTGATTTATTGCTTGGCGTTTATCGCGAAAACCCGAAAATGCTTGGTGAATATGGTTTCCAGGTGGATGATACCGCACGCGCTGCAAAGAAACAAGCTTAATACTTTGAATTAGTGATAGCCTTACTTGATGAGTGAGGCTATTTTTGATAAAACGGAATAATCCCGAAAATCCAAAACAGAGTAAGGAGCGGATGCCGAAAAAGCGAGAGAGTAGGCAAAAAACAAAATACACCCAAATTATTATGAAAGAGATCATTGAAAATAAGGAATCAGAAAAAGTTCGTAATCGCCGCGTTCATATGGCGAATGAACGAACATTTCTGGCATGGATCAGAACAAGCATTGGGATAATGGCATTCGGTTTTGTGGTTGAAAAGTTTACCTTGTTTATGAAACAAATGTCGCTTGTTTTGGGAAATTCAACTATTGAAAATACGTTGCCTCCTTCTCATGGATATTCGTCAATTGTTGGAATATTCCTTGTCGGTTTCGGCACGCTGATGAGCTTGCTTGCATTTGTTAGGTACAAAAAGGTTGAGCGACAAATAGATGATGATACGTACCAACACTCATCCTCACTCGACTTATTACTTCTCCTGACAGTCCTGGCAGTGGGGATTTTCCTCGTAATTTATCTGATTCATAGTACTTGATGCAGGTATCAAAATTGATTTTAAAACAGAAGTATTCTATTTACATAAAACAGAAGTATATGAAGAAAAAGATAACAATATTATTATTCCTTCTTTTCACTTATTCTATTGCGTCTGCGCAGGAGATGAAAGACATGGACATGAATAAAAAAGAAACGAATAAGATACAGCCTGTTACCTACACATGTCCCATGCACCCCGAAATACATGCCACCAAACCCGGAAACTGTCCTGAGTGTGGCATGAAACTGATTGAGGAAAAACCAAAACAGGTTGCAAAACCTAATTCGGTGAAGCCTTCGGATTTGCAAAAGCCAAAAGAAAAGGCAAAGAAAAAAGGCATGAACATGGACAATAAGCAAATGCATAACATCAACAATATACCCATGCCAAAAGCTACCCTTGACAATATTAAAACAATTGTAAACAATACACCACCACATACAATTCGTTACGATTTATACATTTCGGATACAGTAGTAACATTCGGTAAAAAATCAAAAAGGGCTATTGCCGTAAATGGACAGATACCAATGCCCACACTCACATTTACAGAAGGCGATACGGCAGAAATCCATGTACACAATAATCTGGACGAAGAAACATCCTTGCATTGGCACGGGTTATTTCTGCCAAATCAATACGACGGTGTTCCTAACCTTACGCAGATGCCCATTAAACCTCATTCAACGCATTTATATAAGTTTCCGATTATCCAGAACGGTACACATTGGTACCATAGTCATTCGGGCTTTCAGGAGCAAATTGGAATGTATGGAATGTTCATCATGAATAAAAGAAAAGAACGGGATATACCAACTATACCGGTTGTTATAAGTGAATGGACAGATATAAATGCAAAAGAAGTTAACCGTAGTTTGCATAATGCTACTGATTGGTTTGCTATTAAAAAAGGTACGGTCCAAGGCTATGCAGAAGCCATAGGCAAAGGGCATTTGAATACCAAACTGACCAACGAGTGGAAACGAATGAACGCAATGGATGTAAGCGATGTATACTTTGACAATTTTTTACTCAATGGTAAAAATCAAAATGAACAGCCGCAGTTCAAAGCCGGTGATAGAGTAAGGTTACGTATAGCTAACGGTGGTGCATCCGATTACTTTTGGCTCACTTATTCAGGTGGCAAAATAACTGTTGTTGCAAGTGATGGTAACGATGTAGAACCGGTAGAAGTCGATAGATTGATTATCGCTGTTGCAGAAACCTATGATGTTATTGTAACCATTCCCGATAACAAATGTTACGAGTTTCTGGTAACACCCGAAGACCGCACCGGCTCAGCTTCCCTTTGGTTAGGCAGTGGCGAAAAAGTACCTGCTGCAAAATTGCCACGGCTAAAGTATTTTGCAGGCATGAAGATAATGAATGGCATGATGGACATGAAAGGCAATATGATTGAAATGGAAGGGATGCACATGCAGAACCAGGTAATGGACATGAATACTGTTATGTATCCTGAAATAACGGGTCCCGAAAATCCAAAAGACCCGATGAAAGAAGAGAATATGCAAGGCAAAGAAATGAAGGAAGTCCACCAAATGGCTGGCATGGATATGAATACTAACAGTTCGGATATTGTAACACTTAACTATGGTATGTTACGTTCACCCGAGAAAACTACTTTGCCCTCAGGGCATTTAAAAGAATTAAAATTTAATTTAACCGGAAACATGAACAGGTATGTTTGGACATTGAATAACAAAAAAGTTTCCGAAAGCGATAAAATACTTATAAAGAAAGGTGAAAACCTTAGAATTGTTTTATTCAATAACAGCATGATGCGTCATCCCATGCACCTGCATGGACACGATTTCAGAATATTAAACGGACAAGGCGATTATGCACCATTAAAAAATACCATTGACATTATGCCAATGGAAAGAGATACCATCGAATTTGCAGCAGCTGAAAGTGGAGATTGGTTCTTTCACTGCCATATTTTATACCACATGATGAGCGGGATGGGCAGGGTTTTCAGTTATGAAAACTCACCACCAAATCCTGAAATACCAAATCCGAAATTGGCACAACGAAAATTTTATGCTGACGACAGGATGTTTCATTTCATGGCCAGGGCAGGCATTGAAAGCAACGGAAGCGATGGTGAAGTCATGTTTTCGAATACAAGATGGAAAGCAAGTTCACTTTGGCATTTGGGCTACCAGGATATGCACGGTTACGAAAGTGAAACAATGATTGGACGCTTTCTGGGACGTATGCAATGGTGGTATCCATACTTAGGTTTTGATTATCACTATAAGGCAGAAGGAGGCCCTGAAAACATCTTCGGCAGCGAAGAGAAAAATTGGTTCGGCCAGGAAAACAACAAGAATAACCGAAAAGCTCTAATTGCAGGTATTGCTTACACATTGCCAATGCTGTTTGTTGCTGATTTTAGGGTGGATAGCGATGGCAAATTTCGGTTTCAGTTAAGCAGGGAAGATGTTCCAGTTACCAACCGCTTACGCTTTAATATGATGATAAATACAGACAAAGAGTACATGGCAGGGTTTCGTTACATCGTTACGAAATATATTTCCATATCATCTCATTACGATAGTGATATGGGGTTAGGAGCAGGATTGACATTTACTTATTAAAGTATCATTTTCATAAAAACGTACTTTTTTAACACTTAAAATAAATCAAATGGCAGCAAAAAAATCGCTCACCATCGTTCAAATGAACGACACCCATGCTTATTTTGATATTCACCAGGAAATGTTCTGGCACGGCGACCATGCCGTATACCGTCAGGCCGGTGGTTACGCACGCATCTCCACACTTGTTAAGCAAATACGGACTGAAAGCCAGGGAAATTGTCTTTTTTGTGACTGTGGCGATACATTTCATGGAACCTTTCCTGCCGTTGACACGCAAGGAAAGGCTATGATCCCTGTCTTAAATTCATTGGGTCTTGATGCCATGACCGCTCATTGGGAATTTGCTTATGGCCCTGAGATTTTTAAACAGCGGGTTGCCGAACTTAATTATCCGATGCTGGCAATCAATGTTTTTAATAAAGAGACAAAAGAAACTGTATTCCAGTCTTATGTCGTAAAAGAGATTAATGGGTTGCGAATCGGTCTGATTGGAATAGCCTCAAACATTGTTGACAAAACCATGCCGCCATCTTACAGCGATGGGATATATTTTACACTCGGCAAAGATGAACTCCCGCCAATTATCAATGTGCTGCGTTCAATGGAAAAGGTTGACCTGATTGTCCTGATTTCTCATCTTGGCTTCACCCAGGATATGAAGCTTTTGTCTGAAGTGCAGGGCATAGACGTTTGTCTCAGCGGCCATACCCATAATCGGCTTTATAAACCGGTTCTGATTGGCAAAACGATTTTAATTCAGTCAGGATGCCATGGTTCATTTTTGGGTCGTTTAGATCTGGAAATAGTTGACGGACTAATTACTGATTATAAGCATCAGCTCATTGAAGTTGAAGCTTCAATACAACCCGACTCCATAGTTGACGAACTGGTAATTCAGGCACTCGCACCCTACACAAAACAACTCTCGGAAGTTGTTGGTGAAACAGCCACCGCGCTCAACCGGGGAACAACAATGGAAACCACGATGGACAATTTTCTCCTTCAGGCATTGCTCGAAAGCGCCGGAACACAACTTGCATTTTCGAATGGCTGGCGCTATGGAGCGCCAATAGTTCCGGGTGACATAACGCTAAATGATCTTTACAACATTATCCCTATGAATCCGCCTGTTTCAACTGTAGAATTATCGGGAGAGGAAATCAGGGAATTGCTGGAAGAAAATCTCGAAAGGACGTTTTCATGCGATCCATACCAGCAGATGGGAGGCTATGTCAAGCGCTGTCTTGGCCTTAATGTCTACTTCAAGATAGAGAATCCACCGGGACACCGTATTCAAAAACTATTTGCAGGCAATGAAGAGGTGCAGCCCGACCGGTATTACACAGCGGCATTCGTCACCATGCAAGGGGTTCCGCAAAAATATGGGCGTAATAGGGAAAACCAGTCAGAACTGATTTTAGATGCAATGAGAAAGTATCTGACAAAGCATCATCCTATTCATGCAGAACTAAGGGGAACCTTTGTTGCGATATAAGAAGGCATAGTGCGGATAGGAATAAAACAACATTTATCATTAGAAAGGAGATAATACAATGAGCAAGGACAAAGGAAAGCGTATGTTAGTGTCTGATACCAATGACAAGAAAGTCGATCACAAAATCATAGTCGAGATTCCGGTGGCGCTGGAAAAGGCAGATGTAGTGTTCAATATGGATCATCTGGCATTTTCCGGTGATTTTCCGGTAGGTATTAATTACATGCATCTGCTTGCCAACCGGTTAAAAGAAATGGGAATCAAGGGGAATATTATAGGCATATTCCATGGAGATGCAGCTTACATGACTCTGAATGACAATGCCTACAACACGTATCGCCATGTGAGTACAGGCAACCCTGTTAAAGGCCTCATCGCAGAGCTTATGAAACAGGGTGTGAAGATAGAAGAGTGCTCTGTTTCCATGAAAAATCATCAGTGGGGCAATGAAGATTTGCTGCCTGGTGTAAAGGTCAATAATGGAGCCGTGGGCCGGTTAATTCAACTGGTGCAGGATGGTTATGTACAAATTCAGCCGTAAAAATCACTTACCATAAATGAGGCTACGCATGCTCGCTTTTCGTGACCTGATCCTGTCAAAAACAGGGGGAAGACTATGAAATTATAGTGCATGAATTGCATCCCCACAATGTCCTATCGCATAATCCAACGCTAAAACCAAAACCTACCATAGAGCTTGTCTAAGTGCCAACGCCCATGTCCTCCCGGTGATTAGATGACCTAAAGTAGGCGCGCGTTGCTGGGATTTGCAAATCTCGTCAGACGTCCGCGAAACTTTATCCATTTTATCCATATAATAAGGATATCTGGTAGGACGGAGGAAACTTCGTTGTTACAGGCTAAAGCAATGTA
>DIFH01000132.1 GCA_002427615.1 Paludibacter sp. UBA5753 | reverse complement strand
GGTTCTGGCTTGTCCAGGTTAGGGTCTGCAAGTTTCATTATTTTAAACCTGTCAGATTTCAAAAATCCGACAAATTTGGGAGCATTACAACGCAACAGAAATATGCAATTTTACTGATTCTAATCTATCAAAGTAAATTAAAAAAATTTTGTAAAATACTCTGTCGCCTAAAATGAGCTATTCTGTTTTTATCTTTATTTCGCCACCGAAACATTAAATCCTTTTTCAATCGCTTTTGTTGCAATCATATCCAGTTCTTCCACGGTTACTTTTTGCAGATCCCGAACGGGCGTATCTCTGTCGATCGAATAAATCATAACCTGCTGCGGACGGATTTCCGCCAAGGCTTTAAGCCATGCATCTACTTCTTCTTCAGTAGTGTTATCGAACTTTTCTCCCTGGTATTCACCGCGCAGGAACATGGTTTGGATAATCATTTTGCCTTTAAAGCGTTTCAACTGTTCAACGAGCCATGCTACATTGATATGTTTGCCAACTGGTTGGTCAATCAGTTTCATGGTGCGGTCGATAGCCGAATCGAATTTTAAAATATTATTATCCACTTTTTTCAGCGCGCTGAAAATATGCGGTTTATGAATGCGCGTGGAATTGGATAAAACGCTGACCTTAGCCGAAGGACAAAAGCGATTTCTCAAATCTATCGTATCGTCAATGATACCTTCAAACTCAGGATGCAAAGTAGGTTCCCCATTTCCGGCAAAAGTAATGACATCGGGAATTTCGCCGGCTGCGGCCATTTGTTGCAGTTTTGTTTTCAGAATTTCATACACTTGTTTGCGCGTAGGGAATGGAAATTCCCGCATGGTGGTGTTGAAACCGCACTCGCAATAAATGCAATTGAACGAGCAGATTTTGGCATCAATCGGCAAAAGATTGACACCCAACGAAAGTCCCAGCCTGCGGCTGTGAATGGGTCCGAATATTATTTGGTCGAAAAGTATCATAAGCTTCCTAAAAATCCTCTTTTAAGCAATTTAGCGGGCGGAATAAAAATATGTTTTTCCTTCCGCTTTTATATCAAAAGTAACAATTTCCCTGTCGGAGTGGTTCTGAAAAAAGCAAAGCAACCCAAAATCGCCACCGCAAAATATACCGTGAAACGCAAAAACGGGAACAAGAAAATAAAATGCCGGTTGATTGTAAAAGAAAACCAGACCCAACAATGAAATAATTCCTATTGTAATTGCCGGCGCGAGAGCAACCATCTGAAATTGCCTGTAATTCAATACTTGCTTGTCGGCTTGTACGTAAAACATAAATTTTCGCAGGTTCATCCCGAACGACAAATGACGCGCTCCTACTATGCTGTAAGCTATGGCATGTATAAGTTCGTGTATAACAATCAGAAAAGTAAAAGTGAATATCAAACCGTACAACATCCACAGGAAGTAAGCCGTTTCATTCCGCTCGAAAAAAAGAACGAAAACTTTAAAAACGCCGAAAACGAAAACCAACAAACCCGTTATTTGAACTATGTTGGCTATATGTGCCCAAAGGGGTCGTTTTGCCACTTCGCCAAGCACAAAACTCTTCATTTCGCTATGTTCAATCGAAGCGATTTGCTCAAATTCGGGATTGGAAACGAGTTCATTGTAGGTCATAGAGATTTTTCCTAAAATTATAAATACTTCTCTATCACTCTTTCTCCTAAATTCTTCGAAAGTTGTTTCCTTAGATGATCAAGGTTTTTCATTTCATCCATTAATTCATTTATGAGTTGTATGTTGTCTTGTTCCTGAGCTAATTTCATTCGTATTTGTAAATCTTTTCTTAAATCAAGTATTATGCTGTTTTTATATTCGAAAATTAACCGCTGACCTAATTCATTCAGACGTTCAACATCGCTGATAGTTTTTCTCACCCTTGAATGAACTTTACTCTCCATGTATTTTTCAGTAACCAAATCCGCTGTCAGTTGACTGATCTGTGCATTCGGGTGATAAAGGAAAAAACGCTCGGACGAGAAAGTTTCGTCGGCTGAATGCGCTTTGTATTCTTCGAGTATTTGTTGATGCAGCGGATTGAAAAACCTCAAACCATCATGCTCCAATTCTTCAAAAATAAATGTAGCGACGGTAACAGCCTGGGATTTGGCTTCGTCGGCATAAAACATGATGTTTTCTCCGTAACGAATCAGCAATTGCAGGATATTTTGCTCTTCATTGTTAAACTTAGAGACAATCGCACTTCCGCTTTCCATTTCTTCGAAATTTGGAGGAGGAGAATCTTGCAGTTCTTTTTGCGTACGCGTGGCTGTTTTTCCCTGTTCGTTGGTTTTCAGCTTGTTTATCTCGTGGTAAAGCATGGCTTCATCCACACTAAGCAACGTACTGCATTCTTTCACATATTCGGCGCGTATGACCGAATTGGGAATAATGGAAATACTGCGCACAATGTCAATTACCAATCCTGCGCGTTTTACAGGATCGTTGCCGGCATCTTTCAACAGCAAATTGGTCTTGAAGCGAATAAAGTCTAACGAATTTTGTTCCACAAACTCGATAAAATCCGACGCATTGTGTTTGCGGGCAAAAGAATCGGGATCGTCGCCATCGGGTAACAGCAAAACTTTGATATTGAGACCTTCTTCCAACAGCATGTCAATTCCACGGATGGAAGCTTTGATACCGGCGGGGTCGCCATCGTAGATGACCGTTACATTTTCGGTGAAACGGTGAATGAGCCTTATTTGACCGGGCGTAAGCGAAGTTCCCGACGATGCCACCACATTTTCGATACCACTCTGGTGCATCGAAATTACGTCGGTGTAACCTTCAACGAGAAAACATCTGTCCTGCCGGACTATAGCCTGTTTGGCAAAATAAATGCCATAAAGCTCAGCGCTTTTGTGGTAAATTTCCGACTCGGGCGAGTTGACGTACTTCGCCATTTTGTCATCCTTTTTGAGGATACGGCCACCGAATGCCACCACTTTCCCCGACAGCGTGTGAACGGGAAACATAACACGTCCACGGAAACGGTCGGTTAAGTAATTGTTATCACCTTCAAGCGTGAGTCCTGTCTTTACCAGATATGTTTTATTGTATCCGGCTTTGATGGCGGCTTGCGTAAAAGCATCGCGCTGGTCGAGGCTGTAGCCAAGCTGGAATTTTTGAATAATATCGTCGCGGAAACCACGTTCGCGGAAATAGCCGAGCCCGATGGATTTGCCGTCGATATGATTGTGAAGTGTAGAAGTAAAATGTTTCTGGGCAAATTCGTTTACAAGGAACATACTCTCGCGGTCGTTACGGATGGCTTGCTCTTCGGCAGAAAGTTCTCGCTCCTGAAACTCGATATGGTATTTCCTGGCAAGAAATTTCAGCGCTTCATAGTACGAAATCTGCTCGTGTTCCATGATAAAATGAACCGAGTTACCGCCCTTGCCGCACCCGAAACATTTGAAAATGCCCTTGGCGGGCGACACGATAAACGATGGCGTTTTTTCATTATGAAACGGACACAATCCAAGCAGGTTTACGCCGCGTTTTTTGAGCGTAACATAGTCCGACACCACATCCTGAATTTGTGCTGCATCGATAATTTTATCTATGGTGGTCTGGTCAAGCATGGTATAACCTCATTCCTGACTCCTCACTTCAAATAGAGGAGAAATGCGGAGCGCTATTGTGTGATAAATTTTCTCCAAAATCGGAATACAAAGCTACGGATTTTATTCTGAAAATCGGTTATGAGTGGGATTAAAAAAACAAGGAAGTAAGCGTTCCTTTTGAAGTTGAGGCGCTAAAATTACACGTCAAAAAGAAGAATTCAACCAAGTTTATTTTGACGGTTTATTCTATTTTATCTTTTTCAAAGGTTGAAAAGTTTAATGCCCGGGGTCAACTTCGTACATTTCAGCAAGGTCAAAATGCCCCGTCCCCACGCATTTATAAATCCAGGTAAATATAGAGAGCCGTTTCACTTTGACAGTATGCAAATTAGTCGATTTACCCGAGAACACAACTGATAAAAACCGGAAATTACATTTATTTTTAAGACTCTAACATGTCAACCAATTGATCTACTGCCAACAAGCATGCCTGCTCGGCTTTTTCCACACTGTTGTACATCATAATAGCATCAAAAATGGAACCATCAATCAGCATGCCTATTTGATAACTCAACGTGTTGATGTTTACCGAACGTTTGATGGATCCATCTTCAATTGCCTTGTGAATAATTTTACCGATTGCATCCATAAATTGATTGAAATGCAGATGGTTTTTATTCCGCAAATTTTCGTGATTTGGATATTCGGCAATGATGCTTAAATAGTTCAGTCCATTTTTCTCGGAAATTAATTCTTTAATCTCCTTGAATGGTTTGTAAGAATTATTAACCAGTTTGAAAATTTTTTGCCTGAAAGAAAGATTGGGATCCTCAATAAAATCTATTTCATTCAGATTACTTAAAAAGAAAGTTTCTATCGTGTTGATAAACAATTGTCCTTTGCTGGCAAAGTGGTGATAGAATGCTCCTTTTGAAGTGCCTGACTTCTCTATTATTTCATTTATCCCAACAGCATATCCTTTGGTTAAAAATAACTGTAATGCTATTTTAGTTATTCTTTCTTTTGTATTAATCATTTTTTTAACAAATAGAACGCTCATTAAATCTCTAAATTATCGATACAAACATACATAAAAATCTATGATTTATAAGCGGGGCAATATAAAAATATAGACTACCGCCTCTGAAATTTCTGCAAATTTTTTTTATCAACAAGTAAATAAAGTATTTTTTGTCAAAAAGCTGTTTAAACACTTGTATATATCATTGATATTCTATATTTTAGATAAAATAATTCCTGCATGCAAAGTCCCGTACGGACATGTCAGATATATAAATATCTAATCAATCAAAGTAAAATTATGATACATGAGTCCACTCCGAAAAGTCAGAG
>DIFH01000142.1 GCA_002427615.1 Paludibacter sp. UBA5753 | reverse complement strand
GGCGTAATCGGAGAAGACTCAATAAATAAAACCCAAATATTTGCCCATCTGAAAATGTTTGTTGAAATTTGTATTGAAAAATAAATTTCCGTCTTATGAATACCTATTCTAAATATTTTCCTTTTTTATTGGGTTTAATATTGATATTCTCCGCATGTAATAAACCTGCCAACAAAATTTCGTCCGACAACGATTCAAATGTCTATCATTTCAACGACACGCTTTTAATAAACCAGGAAAACCCTAAAATAATTGAATTCAGGGCTTTTGTTAATCAGCTCGACAGCACGGATGCCGCTTCGGCGGTGAAAGCATCCGAACAATTCAAGGCTTTATTTGCAAATCAAAGTACAGGACTTTGCGACACGGCCTTTGTGATTTTTCAACATTTAATGGATACTCTTGAACTGAATCTGAACGAAAAACTCCGTAACGATACTACCGATTATTCTGTGTTATTCACGGGAGAACCGGTTTCAAAAAAGATAAAAGATTTTCAGATGTCGCTTCAGAGAAACGGATTCAAATTTTCTTCATTGGATGGAATGTACTACATTGAACAATACCGCCCTTTCATAATTCAAAATCTGTCTTTCATGTTGTCGGAGCCAATGAAACTCTATCTTTCCGAGATTGAAACCGAAAACAGGGAAGGTTTCTCTCAGGACGAGGCAATTGTTATCCCTCCTCAATATCTTGTCAACAGAGTGTTATGGTACGAAAATTTTATTAAGTCCAGTCCGGAATTTGTATTCCTCAACAACTGCAATACCTATAAAAAAGCGTATCTTAGCTATCTGATATGTGGTTACGGCAAGACGACTTTATACAGTAATACCGGCACGGGTGAACTTTCGCCTTACTTTACAGAGGGATATGATTACCTGCTGAAAACTTACCCCAATTCGGAAACTGCATCTTACATTTCACCTTATTACGATGCTCTCAAACAAAAAAGAACCGCTACTGTCAGGGACTTAAAGAAAAAATTAGTAATTAAAGGTTTGATTTATAATTTGGAATAAAAAAAGCATATTTATTCCATTTCAAATCAGGCAATAAAAAAAAACAAAAAAGGGGATAAATTTATTTTTCAGTCTTGTACAACCGCCAAAAAAGCAGTACTTTTGCACAAATTTGGACCTATGAAAATATTATACCTTTATTTCGGTATAAATAGTGTCAGAAAGAAAACCCGGTGTTTGATAAGAAAACGTCAAGGACAAGGCGCACGAAGCAGCGAAGCAGTGAAAACACGGAGTACAGCCAAGTTGGGATAAGTAGTTTTTGCTGCGAGTGCAACGTAAAGATGGACGTTTTTTCTAGCAAACACGAAATAAGAAATCGTCCGGAAAAGATCAGACAACAGACAATCAATAAATATTTATGCAAAAGTACAAGCCCTTTCATTTAGTGTTGGAAGACGGCGCTGTTTTCGAAGGGAAATCCTTCGGTTACGAAAAAGCGGTCGCCGGCGAAGTAGTTTTTAATACAGCCATGGTCGGGTATCCCGAAAGCCTTACCGACCCATCTTACGCGGGTCAGTTATTGGCAATAACATTCCCATTGGTTGGTAATTACGGTGTTCCGAACGACACCATTCAAAACGGACTTTCTACTTTTTACGAATCGGAAAAAATTCAGGCAACAGCATTGATTATTTCCGATTTTTCTTTTGAATACAGTCATTGGAACGCCGGAAAAAGCCTCAGTGAGTGGTTAATTGAAAACGAAGTGCCCGGAATTTTCGGAATTGATACCCGTGAGTTGACTAAACTCGTTCGAGAAAAAGGAACGATGCGAGGCAAACTTGTTTTCCCCGACGGAGAAGATATCGACTTTATCAATCCCGACGACGAAAATCAGGTAGCCAAAGTAAGCTGCAAAGAAGTGATTACTTACGGGAGCGGGAAAAAACGCGTGTTGTTGGTGGATTGCGGCGTGAAACACAACATTATCCGCTGCCTGCTCAAACGCGATACCACCGTGATTCGCGTACCCTGGGATTATGACTTCAATCATATTGAATTCGACGGATTGTTTATCTCCAATGGACCCGGCGATCCTGAATACGCACAAGATACGGTACGAAACATTCAGACTTTCATGAAAACCGGAAAACCTATTTTCGGTATTTGTATGGGAAATCAATTATTGTCGGTTGCCGGCGGTGCAAAAACTTACAAACTGAAATACGGACATCGCAGCCACAACCAACCCGTACAATTGGTAGGCGCTCAACGCGCATTTATCACTTCGCAGAACCACGGTTTTGCGGTTGACAACTCAACATTGAGCTCAGAATGGGAACCGCTATTTGTGAATATGAACGATGGAACCAACGAAGGTATCCGCCACAAAACCATGCCATGGTTTTCGGCACAATTTCACCCCGAAGCGTCTTCAGGACCCACCGATACTGAATTTTTGTTTGATGTATTCCTGAAAACTCTGGACGAATTCAACAAGCCAATTGTGCTTATGATTGAAGAAGAAGTTGAGTCACGTCTGGTTACCAAGCAAGAATATAAAGGCGCTGAAAAAGGTGAAATCAAGAAAGTGCTGGTACTTGGTTCCGGGGCGTTGAAAATAGGTGAAGCCGGCGAGTTTGATTATTCCGGTTCACAAGCCCTCAAAGCGTTGAAAGAAGAAGGAATAAAAACGGTACTTATCAACCCGAACATTGCCACCGTGCAAACTTCGGAAGGTATTGCCGATAAGGTTTACTTCCTGCCTGTTACGCCCGATTTTGTGGAACGCGTGATTGAAAAAGAACGTCCTGACGGCGTTTTCCTTTCGTTCGGAGGACAAACTGCATTGAATTGCGGCGTGGAACTTTACCGCGACAAAATTTTTGAAAAATATAATGTACGTGTGCTTGGAACTCCCGTACAATCGATTATCGACACCGAAGACCGCGAAATTTTCAACCAGAAACTGTCGGAAATCGGTATAAAATATATCAAGAGTGAAGCGGTAACCAATCTCGACGATGCAGTGCGCGCTGCCAACGAACTGGGCTATCCGGTGATTGTGCGTGCTGCTTATGCGCTTGGCGGACTGGGGAGCGGTTTCTGCGATAACGATGAAGAGCTGAAAGCGCTGGTGAATAAAGCTTTCGCTTATTCAAACCAGGTGTTGGTTGAAAAATCGCTGAAAGGCTGGAAAGAAATTGAATACGAAGTAGTTCGCGACCGTTACGACAACTGTATCACGGTTTGTAATATGGAGAACTTCGATCCGCTCGGTATCCACACCGGCGAAAGTATCGTTGTGGCTCCTTCGCAAACACTGACCAACAGCGAATATCACAAACTCCGTGAACTGGCTATCCGCATTATCCGCCATATCGGTATTGTGGGCGAATGTAACGTACAATATGCTTTCGATACCGTTTCGGAAGACTACCGTGTAATTGAGGTAAATGCCCGTTTGAGTCGTTCTTCGGCGCTGGCTTCCAAAGCAACCGGTTATCCGCTGGCTTTCGTGGCTGCCAAACTGGGTCTGGGTTACGGACTTACCGAATTGAAAAACTCGGTTACCAAAGATACTTCAGCTTTCTTCGAGCCGGCTCTCGACTATATCGTTTGTAAAATTCCACGTTGGGATTTGGGTAAGTTCCAGGGCGTCAGCCGTCAGTTGGGCTCGAGCATGAAGTCCGTGGGCGAAATCATGTCGATCGGACGTAATTTTGAAGAAGCTTTCCAGAAAGGTTTGCGTATGATTGGTTTGGGAATGCACGGATTTGTGGCCAACAAAGATATGTTTGCCGACAACTTGGATATTGCCCTTTCGGAGCCAACCGACAAGCGTGTGTTTTACCTGGCTCAGGCTTTACACAGCGGTTATACGGTGGATCGTTTACACGATTTAACAAAAATAGACCGTTGGTTCTTATATAAACTGGAACGCATTGTAGCATTAGAACATAGTTTACACAAATTCAATTCGCTGGAAACTTTACCTGTCGAATTGTTGGCTGAAGCTAAGTTAACAGGATTCTCCGATTTTCAGATTACGCGCCTGGTAACCAAATGCAGTAGCGACGAAATTGACGAAAAGATAAAACTTACGCGTAATCATCGCAAGAGTCTGGGTATTGTACCTTTTGTGAAACAGATCGATACATTGGCTGCCGAATATCCGGCGCAAACCAACTACTTGTACCTGACTTACGGCGGAACAGCCAGCGATGTGAAATATCTCGGCGACCACCGTTCGGTAGTGGTTCTCGGCTCGGGAGCTTACCGTATCGGTTCGTCGGTAGAGTTCGACTGGTGTGGTGTAAACGCGTTAATGACTATTCGCAAGGAAGGTTTCCGTTCGGTAATGATCAACTACAACCCCGAAACGGTTTCCACCGACTACGATATGTGCGACCGTCTGTACTTTGACGAACTGAGCTTCGAACGCGTGATGGACATTATCGAAATGGAAAATCCGATGGGGACGATCGTTTCGACGGGAGGACAAATTCCGAATAACCTGGCATTAAAACTGGCAGGAATGAATGTAAATATACTCGGCACTCAAGCCGTTGATATCGACCGCGCCGAAGACCGCCATAAATTCTCGTCGATGCTCGACACGCTGAAAATAGACCAGCCACGTTGGAAAGAGTTGACTACTTTCGAAGATGTAAACGAGTTTGTGGAAGGTATCGGGTTCCCTGTGTTGGTACGTCCTTCGTATGTGCTTTCGGGTGCTGCCATGAATGTCTGTCACGATAAATCGCAGCTCGAAAACTTCCTGAAATTAGCTACCGATGTATCGAAAAAGCATCCAGTGGTTATTTCTGAATTTCTCGAACGTTGCAAGGAAATTGAAATCGATGCAGTGGCTGATAAAGGCGAAATTTTAGTGTACGCCATTTCGGAACACGTAGAATTCGCCGGCGTTCACTCGGGTGATGCAACCACCCAATTCCCTCCGCAAAAAATTTACGTGGAAACCATTCGCCGTATCAAGAAAATTGCCGGTGAAATTGCCCGTTCGCTCAATATCTCCGGTCCATTCAACATTCAGTTCCTGGCCAAAGAGAACTATATCAAGGTGATCGAATGCAACCTGCGTTCGTCGCGCTCGTTCCCATTCGTTTCGAAGATACTGAAAATTAACTTTATCGAACTGGCAACAAAAGTAATGCTCGGACTTCCGGTGGAAAAACCTGAAAAATCAGCCTTCGACCTTGATTACGTAGGTATCAAAGCGTCGCAATTCTCTTTTCACCGCCTGCAACTGGCCGATCCTGTATTGGGTGTGGACATGGCTTCGACCGGTGAAGTAGGTTGTATAGGCGACGATTTCTCCGAAGCCATACTGAAATCGCTGCTTTCGGTTGGTTTCCGCATTCCAAAGAAACGTATTTTGATTTCTTCGGGCGAACCGAAATCGAAAGTGGAATTGTCGGACGCCTGCGCCCTGCTTCAAAAGAAAGGTTACGAACTTTACGCAACACGTGGCACACAACGTTTTCTCAAGGAAAATGGAGTGAATGCCATTGCTGTGAACTGGCCGGATGAAGATGGCGATTTGAATGTAAAAACCATGCTGTCGAACAAACAATTCGATCTTGTAATCAACATTCCTAAAAACACCACGAAACGCGAGTTGAAAAACGACTATACCATTCGCCGTAGCGCCATCGACTTCAACATTCCGCTGCTTACCAATGCCCGCCTGGCTTCGGCATTTATCACGGCATTCTGCAGCATGAGCGTGGAAGATATTAAAATAAAGAGCTGGGATGAATATTGACCAGAGACAAGAGCCAAAATAAGAAAATTATAATTTCATGACCGGATAGCTGCAAAATGGGTTAATATCCGTGGTTTCGCGACAAGCTTTCATGCTGCAGGCGGGGTTTTCCCTATTCCGACTGCAAGGCGGGATGCCGGAGTTCAGACTCCGGCAACAGAAACCACTGCTCCTATTTCCGACGAAATCGGAATTACGCCCTTTGGTTACAACCGTTGGTTCGTCATCTTATAAAAAGATTCCCGACGGAATCGGAATNNAATCGGAATTCCGTCATCCCGGAGTCCCCACTGCTCCCGCACGATTGCATCGCATTGTCAATCCGTCTGACCGCTCAAAGCGGTCGGACGGTTTTGTCTAACCACACGAAAGGATTCGTGCGGTAGCAAAGGGTAGCAAAGGTTTTTAGTTTTATTTAATGACACCGGGTTCATTTCTTTTAATCCATTGTGTTACTCTGTGTTTCCACTATGGAACACCTTGTCCCTTTTTAAATTTACAATTTCATCAAAATATTTGTTCTTTATTCCTGAACCACTTCTCCCATTTAAACAATACTCTTTCCACCAACCAGAAACTTTTACGTGCCAGCCAGTACCGGTTGATGCGTTTCATCTGATCGATAGCGAAAGACCACCGTTCGTAATCAGCCAGCACCGAAGCGGGAAGTAATTCGGCAAGTACCTGTTTGCGTTCCGCTTTGTCTAACGCCCTGTTTACGGTACTGATGCCATTCATATCGAAACGGGTTACATCTATATCCGTGTAAGCCGGCTTTATTCCATGCAATGCGATAACTTGTACATACCATTTCCAGTCCGCGACAATTTTCAGCGACTCGTCATAAAGTCCGTAGTGTTCAAATAAGCTCCGTTGGATATAAGCCGGCGAATGATTTAATGTTCCCGTGTAGAAATCGAGCATGGTAGGTTGTCGTCCGGCAAAACCACGGTCACGGAGAATACGGTTAGGCAATTGTTTAAGCATATTCCCATAAAGGATAGAAAACCTCACCCCTACCTCTCCAACCTCTATCCCTCTTCGGGTACTTTCTCCTATAGGAGAAATGGATTGGAATGAAAGTTCTTGAAGAGAGGGGAAAACACAGGCTAACATCCGTTCCGTAACATCCGGCGCCACTAAGCTATCCCCTGAGTTCAGAAACTGCACATATTCCCCTTGCGCCATGCGGATGCCTTTGTTCATGGCTTGATAAATGCCTTTGTCCGGCTCAGAAAAGAAGCCCCCTGCAATATTTCCATTAGCCGATTTCCAGATACAATGTGTAAAACCGTCTTCCGTTACCAACTCTTCATTAACACAGCTTTTCAACACTTCCGCATCCTCTCCTGTTCCCACTTTAGAGGGTTGAGGAGAGATATTAGGAAGTTGGGGGGCTTCTCCCCTCTCCTCAAGGAGAGGGGTCGGGGGTGAGGTCGTCCCATCCACCACAATGTATTCAAAATCTTTAGAAGTTTGATTCAAAACGCTTTCCATGGTCCTTTTTAAACCCTGGGCGTTGTTGTAGTTTATGGTGATAATGGTCAACTTTATCATTGCAGTAAACTTTTATATAAATCAATATATTGCTTGCTTACTATTTCCATAGTAAAATTCTCCTCCACTTTTTTTCGGGTATTCAAAACTCTTTCCATAGTCTTTGCAGACCGTTAGCGTTGTTGTAGTCAATAGTGAGTTTCAAAGACACATTTCTTCGTATCCTAACCTGGACAAGCCAGAACCAAAAAGGTAGAACGCAAATTACGCAAATACCGCAAATTTTCGCAAATGAAGGCTGATATTTCCTGGATTTTTATTANNACTGATATTTGAATATTGTGCCAAAAATACGCTAATTTGAAAGATAAGGTACTAATTTATTTAATGTGCCTCTTTATCTCTGCTTTTCCAATAGAATAATAATCAGAGCAAATGTACAGAAAAAGGGCGAAATAGTTTATTGCGGCTGTTTTTTTCGATTCTTTTATCTTTTGAAAAATAATTGGCGTGAAATTTTTAATATCAACATATTTATCAAAAAAAGACAAGCAGTTCTGTATTATTTCTGGTTTTGATAAACTATCTATTTTTTTCAAATCCTGTTGTGTTTTCAATACTAAACCAATGCATCTTTTGGCTACAATTTCCTCCCACATTTTCATATTTTCAATTACGACCGGTATTCCGTATTGTAAAAACATGGTAGTTTTACCCGACGACATGCCAATATAGGTAATATTATCGCCGGTAAACGGAGTATCGAAAGAAGCTTTGTACGAGCAAAAACCAGCATCTACTCCACTTAGCAGAATTCCCATATCGTCGATATTTTCGATAGGTGTGTCCATCGAAAAATATATTTTATCCGCTTTGAAATTATCCGGTAATTCGCCCGTATATTTATAGCGGCTATGTACCACAGTTACAAGTATTTTCCTTAATTAAATTTCTGCAATTAGTAAAGAAATCTACTTAATTTCTTCCTCACTTAATTTGACTTTGACAGATTCTATTTTTCAGACATGATTAACATGTAAATTATTTCCCGAAAGAATGATCTATTATAAAAATCTACGGAATTTATGTTGTTTTAAATGCCTGTTCAATAAAATGAAACCTGTTCATCCTGTTCATCTTGTCAGGTGGTTTACTTTTATTTTAATCTGTCAAAGTCGAATTAAATTACTCGCCGAAAGTAATTCTATAACAACCACTTCCAAATAGGTAAAACCTCAACAATATGGTTGTTGACATTGATTGTATCAGTATTATCTTTTGTAATAATCATTAATTTTAAATTTTCGAAGCGACTATTCATTCTCAACAATGCGTTCATCTCGCGTTTACTGGTCAATTCGTCATTTATGTCGTAGCAAACCTGAATGGCTAATTGTTTTTCAGGAATATAAAAGTCCACTTCAACACCATTTTGATAATAATAAACTTCATTGCCATACAAACTATGAAGTTGAATTGCCACCAAATTTTCGAGCAAAGTTGTGTTTGGATCAATTAAAAATAAATTTAGCAATCCATTATCACTGAAGTAGTATTTTTTATTCGACATTTTTGCAGCCAACTTAGCATTAATATTTTCTATTCCAAAGCATATCCAATTTTCGCTTAAGTAGTTCAGATAATCAATTATGGTATCTGTACTTACTTTTTTACCTGCCGATGCAACGATATTTGTTAATCGATTGAATGAAACAGGTTGTTTTACACTTTCGGCTAATTTACGTATAAGCATTTTAAGAGCAAAATCGTTGCGCACCTGATAGCGAGTTACTATATCGCCAAAAAATAGTTTTTGAAATAAATTGCTCAACCATGCGCGTTTGTCTGTTAATCCGAAATGTTCGGGCAAGCCACCATACTGAAAATAAGTTTGAAATGCTTTAGTAATTTCATTTTTATGACTGTAAATTATGTTTTTATCACTCATATTAATTCCTTGCGAAACTAAATACTCCGAAAACGTAAATGGATAGATTTGCTGTATCATAAAACGACCTCCAAGGGTTGTAGCAATTTCACTGCTCAACATTTGGGCATTACTACCAGTTATATATATCCGATAATCTTGATCAGCAAGACGGCGGGCAAATTTTTCCCATTTCTCAACTACCTGAATTTCATCTAAAAAAAATACAGGTTTTACATTATACATTTCTTCGAAACTAATCTTTATCAAATCTAAATCCGATAAGCTAAGCGATGCTATACGGTCGTCTTCAAAATTAAAATATAATATCTCGTTCGGATTATGGCCTTCTCGGATTAAATCGTTTATTATCTGATACATAAAATACGATTTTCCTACTCGACGTAGTCCGGTAAACACATAATTCAGCTGCTTATCGATTGGATAATTTCGAGTCTGAAATTTCACCTCTACCACTTTTTGTTGGTATTCAGCAATTAATTGTTTAATTACATCTTTGGTCATTGTTTCAGAAAGAATTTAGTTGAATGTTTATTGTTATCGAATATAATCGACAAATATAGGGTGTTTTTATCGAATATACAAGATAAAATGACTTTTTAAAACAATTCTAAAATCTGCAAACGCATCTAATAAACTACACTTAACCAACTACACAGAGTTGTAAATGCAATAAGCATCAGAAAGCGTCAGTTCCACCAGCCATAAAACATATAGGAAACCCCTATATTAAATTAGTTTTGTAACCACAATTGCTTATTGAATACAAACCAATTGGATAATCCGGAGTAATTAGTGATTAGCGATTAGTGATTCCATTTCATTAAAAATCGCTATGGCTTTCGTACGCTCAAGACCTGATTTTTCTGCTACGGCAATTAAATCTTCTTTCACCGGTGTGATGGTGTTGTTAATGGAAGTAGTGTGGTAACCCCGGATGCCATCGCTTGGTAAAACATCAAATGCCGGCGTTAAATGCCACTCATTATTAAGTA
>DIFH01000143.1 GCA_002427615.1 Paludibacter sp. UBA5753 | reverse complement strand
GTCGAACTGAAAATCAAAAGGATATGAAAATAAAGGGTGCTAAGTAGTTACAAAAAAAACCATTTCAGTTTGTAATAATTTTACTTTAAAATATTTAGGTTATGCTACAGGGAAAGAAAATCATTTTAGGTGTTACGGGAAGTATTGCCGCTTATAAATCGGCGCAACTTATCCGCTTATTGGTAAAAGAAGGCGTTGAAGTAAAAGTGGTTATGACTCCGTTAGCCAAACAATTCATTACTCCGCTTACTTTGGCGACATTATCCAGGAATCCGATTCTCGTTGATTTTTTCAATCCGGAAAATGGAGATTGGAACAGTCATGTTGACTTAGGTTTGTGGGCGGATGCTTATGTTATTGCTCCAGCTACTGCTAATTCAATTGGGAAGATGGTGAGTGGCGTGGCAGATAATTTATTGCTCACCACCTATTTATCGGCAAAGTGTCCTGTTTTTATCGCTCCGGCGATGGATTTGGATATGTTCGGCCATCCTTCGACAAGGCGCAATTTGGAAATACTGAAATCTTATGGCAATCAAATTATAGAACCCACTATTGGTGAACTTGCCAGCGGACTTGAGGGAAAGGGGCGCATGGAAGAACCTGAAAGTATTGTACGTTATCTTGATAACTTTTTTGAACCCAAAAACATGTTGGGTAAAAAAGTATTGATCACCGCAGGTCCAACTTACGAAAAAATTGATCCGGTTCGTTTTGTTGGTAATTATTCGTCGGGGAAAATGGGTTTTGCACTGGCTGAAGTTTGTGCAAAACAGGGAGCCGAAGTAACTTTAATCACCGGGCCGGTACATTTAAGCCTTAAGAACAAAAGCATCAAACGAATCGATGTGGAATCGGCGGAAGAAATGTATAAAGCTGTTTTGTCAAGGTTTGAATTAATGGACGGAGCTATCCTGTGCGCCGCTGTAGCCGATTTTATGCCGGTTGAACAAGCCGACGCTAAATTAAAGCGGAAGACTGACAATTTAACTCTTGAACTAAAACCGACCCAGGATATTGCTGCCAAGGTTGGCAAAATAAAAAAACACGAACAGTTTCTGGTCGGATTTGCCCTCGAAACGGACAACGAAGAAGCCAATGCCAGGGATAAAATGGAACGTAAAAACTTTGATTTTATCGTTTTAAATTCTTTACAAGATCCCAATTCAGGTTTTGGATTCGATACGAATAAAATTTCGATTATTCACCGGTCCGGTTTAAAAAAGCAATATGAGCTTAAAAATAAACTTGATGTGGCAAATGATATTGTAAATGAGATTAATACATTGATTTTTTAAAATGGAAGAATGACACAATGAAGAAGTGAAATCTTCCGAATTATCAAATACTTTCAAACTTTATAAACTAATAATGGTCAACAAAGTAAAAATTATTGCGCTGGGTTTACTGATAGTTTTATCTATAAACGCCCAGGAGCTTAACTGTAACATCCAGATTAATTCCGACCAGATTTCCGGTTCAAATAAATCGGTTTTCAATACCTTACAAAAGTCGGTTTCGGAATTTGTAAACAATCGCCGTTGGACGGAAATGACTTACACCAACATCGAGCGAATTGAATGTTCGATGAATATTATAATCAAGAAAGTTGAACAGGATATTTTTACGGCCGAGATTCAGGTTCAATCGCGTCGCCCTGTTTTCAATACAAACTATAACACTACTTTATTCAATTTCAAAGATAATAATTTCACCTTTGATTACAAAGAGTTTGACCAACTCGAAATGAATGAAAATACCATTACTTCGAATCTGACTGCTGTTTTGGCATATTATGCCTATATCATTATCGGGTACGATATGGATTCGTACACGCGTTTGGGCGGTACGCCATATTTCCAGGCGGCCGAATCGATTGTAAACGCTGCTCAGGCAGCCGATCTGGTCGGGTGGAAAGCTTTTGAGAGTTCGCGTAACCGGTATGCCCTGGTCAATAACCTGACGGATGAAGCATTTAAAAAATATCGCAACTATTTTTATGAATATCACCGCCTTGGGCTCGACGAAATGTCAATAAATATGACCAATGCCCGTGCAAAAATCGCCGCCGGTTTGCCTGTCCTTCGCGAAGCAAATCGTGCCCGTCCATCGGCTGTGGTGATTTCTTCGTTCATAGATGCAAAATCAGATGAACTTATCAACATTTTTTCGAAAGCAACAGAGAAAGAAAAGAAAGATGCCGTTGAAATTCTGTCGGATGTAAATCCCACCCAGATCGACCGGTACGAAAAGATATTGAACTAAAATTTTAATTATTTATAACTACTCAGTACCCTAAAAAAATTTGAAAATAATTAGCCATTTAGTTGATTGTTATGTATTTAAACTTTTTGCTGATTTTCAGTTCGACAAAGTCGAACTGAAAATCAAAAGGTTATAAAAATAAAGGGTGCTGAGCAGTTACACTGATAGAGAAACAAGTTTTGCGTTCCAAAATAAAATAATCTTTTACAGGCACATTCAATTCAACACAGATTTTATGCTTAAATCGCTCTATATTTCTAATTATGCATTGATATCCGAATTGCAAATTGATTTTGAAAAAGGTTTTTCTGTAATCACAGGCGAAACAGGAGCAGGGAAATCAATTATTATTGGCGCTTTATCGTTGATACTGGGACAAAGGGCAGAAAGTAAAACGATAAAAACCGATGCTGAGAAATGCGTCATAGAAGCTGAATTCGATATTTCGGGATATAAATACCTGGGCGATTTTTTCAGCAACAACGATTTGGATATTTCGGGCAACGTATGTCTTATCCGCAGAGAATTAATCAATACCGGCAAGTCGCGTGCATTTATCAACGACACACCCGTATCGCTGAATGTTTTGCGCGACCTGACAATTCGTCTTATCGACATACATTCGCAACACGATAATCTATTACTTTCCAATGAAAATTATCAGTTGGAAGTGGTTGATACCATTGCTAAAAATAGCGAACTGCTTGCTTCTTACACAACAATTTACGACAATTGGCAGAATTTATCGACAGCGTTGAAAAAACTGGAGCAAACTTCTGCGCGTTATGCCTCCGAACTTGATTTTATCCAATTCCAATTCAAACAACTGACTGAGGCCGGGCTTATTGAAAATGAGCAGGAGGAGCTTGAAGCGGAACAGGAAAGCTTGTTACATTCCGAAGAAATTAAATCGGAACTGATAAATGCGCAAATGTTGCTCGACGAAGAAAAAGCGGTATTGCCATTGTTGAAAGACCTTATTGCATCGGTGTCCAGAATAAAAAACTATATTCCCGGAGGCGGAAACTGGATTGAACGACTTCAATCGAGCTATATCGAACTTAAAGATATACAATCGGAAATCAGTTCTTTTGTCGATAGGGTAGAGTTTAATCCTTCCCGGTTGGAATGGATTGAAAACCGTTTGAGTGAATTGTACACTCTGCAAAAAAAATATAAAGTAAATTCAGTGGGCGAACTGGTTACAATCCGCGATGAATATGAGCAACAGTTACAAAAAATAGAATCGTTCGACGAAGATATTGAAACGCTGAAACTGAAAATTGCTGATGCTTTTGAAAATGTGAAATCAGTTGCAGCTCAATTGACCGAAAGCCGTAAACAAGCCGTTACGCCGATTGAAAACTATATGGTTGAGCAACTGACAAAACTCGGAATGCCCAATATTCAGTTCAAAGTGGATATGAATAGTCTTCCTGAATTTTCGGTGAATGGAAATGATGAAATTCAGTTCCTTTTTTCGGCAAATAAAAACCGGCCGGTACAACCGGTGCAGTTAATTGCTTCCGGAGGAGAAGTTTCAAGATTAATGCTCTCGATCAAATCGTTGATAGCCAATAAATCCGATTTACCTACCATAATATTTGATGAGATTGATAGCGGGGTTTCAGGCGAAATTGCTCACCGTATGGGCGAAATTATGCAATCGATGAGCGCCGGAATGCAGGTAATTGCCATCACTCACTTACCGCAAATTGCCGCTAAAAGTTCGCACCATTACAGGGTCTACAAAGACGATTCAGGCTTGCAGACCCAAACGCATATCGAAAAACTTACATCGGATGAGAGAGTTACCGAGCTGGCTCAAATGCTTAGCGGTAAAAAAATGTCTGAAGCTTCGGTGTTGAATGCCCGTGAGTTACTGGGACTGACTTAAAAAATAATTTTTTTTCAGAAATTATAAATATTACCCCCCGACGGAGCAATTCAATATTACTCCGTCGAAGGTTAGTTAAGCCTCAATAATTCGTATTTCGGAACTTACTTCAATGGCTTTTCGGTACAGCGCACCCACGCCGCAATAGGTTTCTTCGGACATTTTCACGGCTTTTTCAAGCTTTTCCATTGGCAGATTTTTTCCTGTAATTGTGTAAATTACGTGCATCTTATAATATTGTTTCGGATTTTCGTCGGTAACATCGCCCTGCACTTCAATGTCTACTGCCGTGAAATTGACCCGCATTTTTTTGAGGATAGAAACAACATCCATTCCGGTGCAACCACTTAATGCCACCAGTTGAAGTTTTTTCGGCCCCGGTCCTGAATTTTGTCCTCCTTCTTCTATGGGAGCATCCATTGTTATTTTATGGCCGTTGATATCTGCTTCGAAAGCCAGTCCGCCTTTCCAGCTTGTTTTGATTGAGTGCTTGTCAGACATAATGATAGTTTTTTTTGATGATTAATATGTATTGTTTTCTAACATTTCCGCGTTTCTATTGTTCATATACTGTGTCTCAATTTTTACAATCGGATGCATAAGTTCAAATAATTTATCGTTATGAAATTAATTCAATTAAAAACAAATCGCTATTTTTGTAAAAAATAATAAGATTATGCTACAAATCAAAGAAAGAATAATTTTGCTTCGTGAAGCAATGAAAAAAGCAGGAGTTTCGGCTTGCATCATTCCCGGTACCGATCCGCATGCCGGTGAATATATTTCGGAATATTGGAAAGAACGGGTATGGATTTCAGGATTTACGGGATCTGCCGGGACGGCTGTTGTAACGCTTAATAAAGCCGGAGTTTGGACTGATTCGCGTTATTTTTTGCAAGCTGCCGATCAATTGGATGGAACCGGCATTGAGTTGATGAAACAGGGATTGCCTGAAACCATGGAAATAATTCCCTGGCTGTCGACCGAACTGAAAGCAGGAGAAAAAGTAGGGGTAAATGCCCAAATGTTTTCGGTGAACGCTTACGATTCGATGAAAGCCGATTTGAAAATTGCCGGCATTGAATTAGTTTCGATCGATTTACTCGCACAGGTGTGGACCGACAGACCGGCTTTACCGGCAAATCCTTTCTTTGTTTTCGATACAAAATACGCCGGAAAAACAACCGCCGAAAAACTTAGCGCTTTACGTGCAGAAATGAAGAAAGCCCGTGCGGAGATTTTCGTCATGTCGGCATTGGACGATATTGCCTGGTTATTTAATATCCGTGGCAATGACGTGGCTTACAATCCGGTAGTGATTGCTTATGCCTTGGTAGAAGAAGAAAAAGCCACATTATTTATTGCTCCTGAAAAACTAACCACGGATACCCGCCTTTATCTCGAAAATGAAGGAATTTCGGTTGCCGGCTATCTTGAAATTTATGATGCATTGAAAAATATTGCAGCATCTAAGGTTGTTTTAATTGATGGAGCAAAACTGAATCGGTCATTATTCGAAGCAATTCCTGCCAATTGTGAAAAACGAAATGTCATGTCGCCTGTTTTCAAACTGAAAAGTATCAAGAATGAAGTGGAAATGGCCGGTGTTCGTCGTGCTATGGTGAAAGATGGCGTAGCTTTAACGCGTTTTTTTAAATGGTTGGAGGAAAATGTAAAAACAGGCATGTTGAATGAAGTTTCGGTAGATGAAAAATTATATGAGTTCCGCAGCCAGCAAGAAAATTTCATAGGTGAAAGTTTCAGTACCATTGCAGGATATGGCGCTCATGGCGCTATTGTTCATTACAGTGCAACATCCGAATCGGCTTCGACGCTGAAACCTGAAAATATCTTTTTACTCGATTCTGGCGGTCAATACCTTGATGGAACTACCGACATCACCCGGACAGTTACACTCGGGACGCCAACCGTTCAGCAAAAAATCGATTTCACTCTGGTATTGAAAGGTCATATTGCTTTGGCAACAGCCGTTTTTCCTTCAGGAACCCGCGGTTCGCAGCTCGATATTCTGGCACGCAAGGCTATGTGGGATTTAGGAATCAACTATGGTCATGGAACTGGTCATGGCGTCGGGCATTTTCTGAATGTACACGAAGGTCCGCAGAATATCCGCATGGATGAAAACCCGGTTGCGTTGCAGGAAGGAATGTTTATGTCGAACGAACCCGGTTTGTATCGTACCAATCAATACGGCATTCGTACCGAAAACCTGATTCATGTTATTCCTGCCGTAAAAACCGAGTTCGGACAGTTTCTGAAGTTTGAAACAGTAACACTTTTCCCGATTGACAAGGAATTGATTGATGTGGAACTGATGACTGATGCTGAAATTGAATGGCTGAATGTTTATCATAACAAAGTTTACGATGCAATTTCACCCAAACTTGAGGAAGATGAACGTGAATGGTTGAGTCGTAAATGCGCCAAATTAAAAAGATAAAATGGATTTTGATTTAAAACATTCTGTTTTAGGAAAGCAAGCATCGTACCCTGAGCGGTACGATGCTTCTTTGTTATTTCGTATTCCACGTTCCGAAAACCGCCTTCGTTATGGTATCGAAACCGCTGAACTACCGTTTATCGGCGTAGATGTGTGGAATTGTTATGAACTTTCATTTCTGACTGATAACGGTTTGCCTGTTTCGCGTGTGCTGAAACTGATTTATCCGGCCGATAGTGAATATTTAGTGGAATCGAAGTCGTTGAAGTTATATCTGAATTCGTTGAACATGGAATCGTTTGGAGAAACTGTGGAGGAGGCTCAGCAAAATGTAAGTTTAGTTATTACAAAAGATTTGAACCAATTGCTGGAAACAGAGGTCAAAATTGCTCTGCTTTCGGGTCAAAGCCAGGAATTAATACCATTTCCTGATTTGCAGGATAAGTCGTTAATCGACTTAATTCCTGCCCGCAAACTTTTGGAAATGAAGTTTTCTCATTACCTGGAAACCCCTGAATTGTTGAGTGGAGAAATGACTGAAACGCTTCATTCTTACGCTTTTCACACCGATTTATTGCGTTCCAATTGCAGGGTGACCAATCAGCCCGACTGGGGCGATTTATTTGTTCGCATCGTTACAAAACAGGCAATCGATTTCAGTTCGGTGGTTGCTTATCTGGTTTCTTTCCGCAAGGAAAATCATTTCCACGAAGAAGTGGTGGAAATGATTTACAAACGATTTCGGGATATTTTTCTGCCTGAAAAACTAATGGTGGCGGCCATGTACACGCGTCGTGGCGGGATTGATATTAATCCGATCAGGGCTTCGCATACCGAATTGATTGATGAAGCATTTTTAAGTACAACCGGCAGGTTGGCAAAAACTTTAAGGCAATAACATCACTCTCCTTGCGAACCTGACTGCGATAGGAGGGGAGGAGAGCTTTTTCGGACTTCGCAGTCAAAAATCATATACATTGTTTGTCAAAACCAAAAAAGAATGTATCTTTGCACCCGCTAACGCACCCTGCGGTTGTGGCGTAATTGGTAGCCGCGCCAGACTTAGGATCTGGTGCCGAGAGGCGTGGGGGTTCGAGTCCCTTCAGCCGCACAATTCAAAACAAATAGTCTGATAACCAAACGGTTATCGGACTATTGTCTTTTTATAATATCAGTCTGTTTATTTCAAATAAATATTAAATACGGACTAAAATATAACTAAAACAGCCGCTTACATTGCTGCAAACGGCTGTTTATCTATTCTCTTAGAAAAACTTATTTAATTCTCAAATCTTGTGGATTTTGTTTGCCATCCCAAATGGTGTGTATAATAATTTTGTCAGTCGTTATTTCGTAGAATAAAATGTAATCGCCAATTATTAAACCTCTTACAGAGTCAATTTCTGTTTTGATACCCAAATCGGGTTGTTTAACGAGCAGCTTTAATTCCTTGTTTATTCTTCTGTAAAGCTTTTGGGAGTAAATTTTACTTTTATTTCGTTCAGCAAAATAGGTTAAGATTTCTATTAGTTTAATTCTCGCCTTATGCGACCAAACTATTTTTCTTTGAGCCATTCTTTCATCTCTTTGTCAAATTCTTCATTTTCAACAAAAAATCCTTGTTCAATTTCCTTTTTGGAAGCCATTATTTCATCCCGTTGAGCCAACGAAAGTGTAAGTATTTCACTATTCGTTTTAGAATCAAGTATTTTATTTATGGCTTTGAGAAATGAAATATCTTCAATTTCGGTTATACGGTGGATCAATATATGTTTTAATTCACTTGTTGTCATAATCATTCGAGTTAAATACGTTGCAAATATACGAAAACAAATTAAATAGAATTCTTTGAAACAATATTATTTTAAAACAGCCGCTTGCATTCTGACTAACGACCACGTAAATATTTAATTTTCAATACTTTTTTTTTACGGATAGAATTTAAAAGTTTCTATTCAATCCTGCAATTATTTCCTCCCAACTTTCAACAGGGATTTTGGCATGAGTAGCATTTTTCTCTTTTTTCTTCCAAGTCTAATAATTTCTACACCCTGAATAGTTCAAGTCTGAGCGAAGCGGGGACTTGGACTTATGATTATGAAGTTTTCAACTTCAACTATCAGTTTATAAACTGATTTATTTCCGGCACATTTTACGCTTTGCTAAACTTGCGCTAAGCAGCGGCTACAAAACTTTGATAACCTCCTCCCCGCCATTGGCTATATTGCATGTTGGCAGCCGGCAATTATTCATATCTATTTGTGTGAAATTCAATATCATCTCCTCTATCACGTGCATCTCTCACCATTTGCTGCAAATCAGCAGGCAACGTGTCAATCGGTACAATAAATCCATCAACCATAACCATTTGTTTAAAAGGATTTGATTCCTTCATTCTTTGTGTGGAAAACTCAGAATCATAGTGCCACATTTTAAACATATCCTTAATCTCTTGTGCTTTATTGGCTACCGTTGATTTTTTTGTCCCAAAATATTCACTAATCTGGTCTGTTGTTATATAAGGTTCAAACGATTTATCAAACAAGAAATTTATCGACCCGATAGCATAAATAACCGCTGCTGCCCAAATCTCCAGTTTTCCTCTTTGAAAAGGAACTTCTCGTTTCCTTCCGAGTTTTTTAATTAACTTTTCACATAACTGAAAATAATCATCATCTAGTTTTTGAGTACAAAAGACTCCTGTCATTTCAAGAAGTTTCTGCTCTTTTTGTTTTATCTCTTGTTTAGTCATAATTTCGTTTCTAAATTGGTATTTTTTTAATTAGTTCAATATTACTGATAATTTTTTGAAGAGTGAAATTCAGTTTTCTCCGTTCGATCGGATATCCTTATTAAATGTACAAAACCTCGCGGACGTCTGAATAGTTCAAGTCTGAGCCAAGCGGGGACTTGGACTTATGATTATGAAGTTTTCAACTTCAACTATCAGTTTATAAACTGATTTATTTCCATCACAAGTTACGCTTTGCTAAACTTGCGCTAAGCAGGGATGTTTAATTTAAACATCCTTAATAGCGCGTGGGTTTATAGTTATCTAACTATTACCCATTTTTTATCAATCTCAAACCACAATAGATGGTTTTATGATAGAAAGCACCAATATCTAACCAACAATGGTCCCTGGATATTTCCACCATCATTGCATTTATTGAGCCAATAGGAGATGCCGTCCAAAAAGTGGCGCTTTCCCCAAGATTCATATAGACCCAATTATTTGTATCCTTATCCTGAGCAAAAGCTCCGTTAGGCAAAGCGGTAAAACCGGAAGAGTTGGTGGGAGGATTATACGGACTGGGATTAATCCAATGCGCTGTTCCTGTTTCCATCATCATCGGTCCGGCTTTAGGAGTAACTCCGTCCGCAAGATAGTTTCCCAAGTCACCAAACTCATAAGACGTCGGGGTGTGCCAGCCAATAATCAATCCTCTGGGATCGGCGCCAACATACCAGTTATACAAATTGCCATATACTTCCGCGATTTTGGAATCGTTGTTGTATTGGCAATAGGCCCCGGTGGTTAAATCCGCCCAAGTGCCGGCATTGGCGACATTCGGAATTGGATCGCCGTTAGCATAATGAGTTCCTTTAAAGTTCTCTTTTAGCCATGTTTGATTCACAGTGAAAATAACATCCTTTTGCCCATCATAATCCCGCGTATAAGTCCCGGAATAAGAAACGGTGTGATAGAGATTGCCGTCATAATCAACCACCGCGTAAGTTTCAAAGGTAAGCGTATCTCCGCTGGTTTCGCCATATTCATTTTTAGATTTAGCCACAAACGAATAAGTTGTACCCGGGATTAAACCGCTAACCTTAACACTAAGAGTTACATCACTACTACCGTTAGAAGTTCCGGCGGTAATTCTTTGAACAGTGCCATACATAGTCCAATATTCAAACCAATTTTCGGTATCAGAATTTAAAGAATTAATAACGGCGCTTAAAGTCGCTTCGGTTTTTGTTATCAAACTGACAGCCGTGCTTTTTACACTTGGAGTGACCGAAGTCACAATACTGATAACATCACCGTAAGCTACACCTTCGGAATTAATAGCATAAGCTCGAACATAATAGGTTTTGCAAAGTTCTAAGCCAGTAAAATAAACTGTATATTCAGAATTAACTGCCGAAATAGCCGCTTTCCTTATATCACTAATAGTCGGCATTGGGTTTAGACTTAAACAAAGCCCGCAAGAAGTAACATCGGCGCCGCCGTCAGAAATAATTTGACCGGTGGCGGTAATGAAAAAGCCTTCTGTAAACTTAGCGCTAACAGTTTTAACTGTTGGGGGGTAAAGGTCACAACAAGAAACGAAGAAAAAAATAGAGAAAAAAACGGTGGTCAGGAAAGCGATCGCTTTCCACAGACCAAATGAGCGATTCGGATTCATAGTAAGCACATTCAATTGTTTTATCAGTTGCAAATTTAGGGAATATATTTCAAATAAATATTAAATACGGACTAAAATATAACTAAAACAGCCGCTTACATTGCTGCATCCCCTGCTGCCGCACGAATCCTTTTGTGTGGTTAAACAAAACCGTCCGATCGCTTTGAGTGGTTAGACGGATTGACAACGCGATGCAATCGTGCAGGAGCAGCGGGAATTTCGGGATGACGGAATTCCGATTCCGTCAAGAATCATTTTATAGGATGACAGAACCAACGGTCGAAACCAAAGGGAGTAATTCCGATTCCCTCTGAAACAGTAGCCGTAGTTTTCCGTTGCCGGAGTCGGAACTCCGGCATCCCGCTTTGCTGTCGGTTAAACAAGATCGTTTTTATGCCATCATTCCCATGCGATGCAATCGCATGGGAGCAGCGGGAATTCGGGATGACGGAATTCCGATTCCGTCGGGAATCATTTTATAGGATGACAGAACCAACGGTGGCAACCAAACGGAGTAATTCCGATTCCCTCTGAAATAGGAGCAGTGGTTTTCTGTTGCCGGAGTCGGAACTCCGGCATTCCCCTTTGCTGCCGGTTAAACAAAACCGTCCGACAACTTTGAGCGTTTAGACGGATTGACAACACGATGCAATCCCGCAGGAGCAGCGGGAATTCGGGATGACGGAATTCCGATTCCGTCAAGAATTATTTTATAGGATGACAGAACCAACGGTGGCAACCAAAGGGAGTAATTCCGATTCCCTCTGAAATAGGAGCAGTGGTTTTCCGTTGCCGGAGTCGGAACTCCGGCATCCCGTCTTTGCTGTCGGTTAAACAAGATCGTTTTTATGCCATCATTCCCATGCGATGCAATCCCGCAGGAGCAGCGGAAATTTCGGGATGACGGAATTCCGATTCCGTCAAGAATCATTTTATAGGATGACAGAACCAACAGTGGCAACCAAAGGGAGGAATTCCGATTCCCTCGGAAACAGGAGAAATGGTTTCCGTTGCCGGAGTCGGAACTCCGGCATCCCGCTTTGCTGCCGGTTAAACAAGACCGTTTTTATGCCATCATTCCCATGCGATGCAATCGCACGGGAGCAGCGGTTCATTATCAAAACAATCCGAGTTGATTTATATTGATGTAAATATAATGAGCAATGTATACAAAATATCGGAGCAAGATGAGTTGCACTAGGTTACATTTCAGCTGGTAAGATGGTAAGATGGATTGATGTTTTCACACGTAAAACATATCGTGATATTGTAATTGATCGTTTGCGTTTTTGTCAACAGATGAAAGGACTTGAAATATTTGCATTTGTAGTAATGTCAAATCACGTTCATGCCATTTTACGCAGTTCAATAAGTTTGAATAAATGGGTTTTACAGTGTAGCTATACATCCGGTTTTAATATTGTTGTTTATTTTAATATATTGATATTCAAATGATAATACTATTATGCTTTTTGTATCACCAGCTATTTTTTCAGATAAAGTTCTGACATTTTTATGCTTTCTGAAATACGGCGGATTTGGGGATGCTTACGCTCATTTTGATTCTTTACTTGACAACGGTTTTTACAATGGCGTATAAAAAAACCGGACTGTCGAATAAAGACAGCCCGGGCTATTTGAATTTATTGTCAGAAAAATTATTGATTCATCTCTTTTTCAAGGGCTTCAAATTCTTTATCCATTTTCAAACGATAGTACAATGTTCTCAAAGTGCGTTTGTATTCCATTTCGTCAGGTTTCAATTCAGATGCCTTTTTGAAGAAAGGGATGGATTCGGAAAATACATCATCCGCATTTTTCTTGGCGGCAACATATAATTTATTGTCTTTAATTTCGTTGGCTGCATCCGCTAATTTTACCGCCCGGTTGTAATATAAACGTCCGATACCGGCATAAGCATCTGCCAATTTAGGATCCAATTCAATGGCTTTATCGAAAGCGGAGCGTGCTTCATCAAGATTACCCATACTTTCAGATAAATTGCCTTTTACGTAATAATACTGCGCGATATTTGGTTCGCGTTTGATTGCGTTATTCAAATAAACCAGCGCATCCTGAAATTGATTCGTGAAAATATAATAGTTAATCAGGTTTTGTAAGAACCAGGGTTCTTGTGGAAATTTCTCAAAACCGGCTTTCAATACTTTTACAAAATTCACGGTATCTTTCTTTTTCAGGTATTCTTCGTAAAGTAATTGATGAACAGTAAGTTCTTCGTAACCATCATCTCTTAAATCTTCGTATAAAGCAATTGCTTTGTCGTGTTGTTCGGCATTGGTAGCCGCAATAGCAGTATAGTATTTAATCATGTAATAGTTCGAGTCGAGCTTAATTTCATTGTTCATCATTGGCAATGCAGGGATACCAAGATAGGTTTCGAACACTTTGATGGTTTCATCATAATTTTTCTTTTCGAACAAATAAGCGCCATAAGCTATCAGATTTTGTTGTACGGTATAATACTCTTTAATTTTAGCTTTGATGTCTTTCTGTAATTTGGGTTTTACCTTGCCTTTTGCATCCGGCAATTGGTCTAATTGATAAGCTTTCATAAAATAATCGTACGATTCCATGATTGCTTTTCCCTTAACATCGGCATCAACCGATTGTCCAAGAATGGCTTTGTTAGTCAAAGTTTCATTTTCCTTGTAGCCAATCAAGCCCGCAACGTGCCAGGTTGCAGCCAAATCTTTGGTGGTGGGGTCGGTAAGAGCCGGCTTAATGAGCTCTCTTGCTCCGGCAAAATCCGGATTCTCCATTAAAGCTTTATTCTTTGCTTTCGATACATTGGCTTTTTGAGCAAACGCACTGGTTACTGATATAACCAAAAACATGGATAAAATAATTTTTTTCATGACAAATAATGATTTTGTTGAGTTTCTATTTTTTTTATTTATTGACAGCGTTGATTTTATTCAACCCTGTCAATGTTGTTTTTATTCCTGAATTTGTTCTTCTTCGTTAGTTTCCGGGGTCGATTCCGTTTCAACATCTTCGGTATCTATTTCCTGGCTTACGATTTCAATATCGGCTATTTCTTCTTCGTTTTCCGAGAGCACTTTGCAAACCGACGCAATTTCGTCGTTTCGTTTTTCGAGATTTATTAACCGCACTCCTTGTGTTGCGCGTCCCATAATTCTGACATCGGCTACTTTTAAACGAATGGTAATCCCTGATTTATTGATAATCATCAGGTCGTTTTCGTCGCTTACGCTTTTAATAGAAACCAGCTTTCCTGTTTTTTCGGTAATGTTCATGGTTTTTACTCCTTTTCCTCCGCGGTTGGTTACCCTGTATACCGATATTACTTCGCCGTTTTCGTCCAATACCAGGTTGCCTTGTTCGTCAACCTCATCTAATAAAGTACGTTTACCATAGCCCTGTTGCGAAACTACCATAACAGTTTCACCCGCATTCTTGTTAACACAAATCATGCCAACTACTTCATCCTGCCCATCTTCGTCGAGTAACATGCCACGAACACCGGTTGCCGTACGACCCATTTCGCGTACTTTCGATTCGTGGAAACGGATGGCGCGACCGTTGCGGTTAGCCATTAAAACATCAGTATTTCCATCCGTTAACCGAACCTGAATCACCTGATCATCTTCACGAATTGTAATCGCGTTCACTCCATTTTGGCGTGGACGGGAATAAGCTTCGAGCGAAGTTTTCTTTATTACGCCGTTTTTGGTACAGAAAATCAGGTAGTGCGATTGAATATATTCTTTGTCGGTTAATCCTTTAACTCGGATAAATGCATTTACTTTATCGTCCGAGTCAATGTTCAGCATATTCTGAATAGCACGTCCTTTTGATGTTTTTGTTCCTTCGGGGATTTCGTACACTTTGAGCCAGTAACATTTCCCTTTTTGCGTGAAAAACAACATGGTGTTGTGCATCGAAGCAGGATAAATATATTCGATAAAATCTTCGTCGCGCGAGTTGCCGCCTTTTGAACCGACTCCACCGCGGTTTTGGGCTCTAAACTCGGTCAAAGCCGTACGTTTAATATATCCTAAATGCGAGATGGTGATAATCATTTCATCATCGGCATAGAAATCTTCGGGATTAAATTCTTCGGAAGAATAAACGATTTGTGTACGACGGGCGTCGCCATATTTTGCTTTTACTTCCAATAATTCATCTTTGATGATCTGCATGCGCAATTCCACGTTGCCCAGAATTTCTTTCAAACGGGCAATCAGGTTCAATACATCTTCATATTCTACGCGTAATTTATCTTGCTCCATACCGGTAAGTTGGCGCAAACGCATTTCAACTACTGCACGGGATTGGATGTCGGACAAACCGAAACGCTCCATCAAGCCGGAACGGGCTTCTTCAGGAGTTTTTGAATTGCGGATAATTTGAATTGCTTCGTCTAAATTGTCGAGAATAATCATAAATCCCTCCAACAAGTGAGCGCGTTTTTCGGCTTCGGCTAATTCAAATTGGGTACGGCGAATGACAACTTCGTGGCGATGCTCAACGAAATATTGAATTAAATTTTTAAGATTTAACATGCGTGGACGCCCATGCACCAACGCAATATTATTTACGCTGAACGAAGACTGTAAAGCTGTCATTTTAAATAATTTATTTAAAACAACATTTGAATTGGCATCTCGTTTAATGTCAATAACAATACGCATGCCTTCGCGATCCGATTCGTCGTTGATGTGGGCAATTCCTTCAATCTTTTTTTCTTCAACCAAAGCCACAACGGATTTAATCAATTCAACTTTATTAACCTGGTAAGGAATTTCGTTAATAACGATTTTATCGCGTCCTTGTGCATCGGTTTCAATTTCAACTTTTGAACGAACTACAATGCGTCCACGGCCTGTCTCGAAGGCTTCTTTTACGCCTGCATAGCCGTAGATAATGCCTCCTGTAGGAAAATCGGGGGCTTTGACATATTTAATCAGTTCTGATATTTCAATGTCTTTATTGTTGATATAGGCAATTGTAGCATCCACAACTTCGGATAAATTGTGAGGCGCCATATTGGTAGCCATACCCACAGCAATGCCGGAAGAACCATTCACGAGTAAATTAGGAATACGAGTTGGTAAAACTACCGGTTCTTTTAAGGTGTCGTCGAAGTTTAACTGGAAATCAACAGTATCTTTGTTGATGTCAATCAACATGTCTTCGGATATTTTACGTAACCGCGCTTCGGTGTAACGCATGGCAGCAGGACTGTCGCCGTCCACCGAGCCAAAATTTCCCTGTCCATCGACCAATGGATAACGCATTGACCAAAATTGAGCCATACGTACCAATGTGCCGTAAATGGATGAATCACCGTGCGGGTGATATTTACCCATCACTTCACCGACAATTCTTGCCGATTTTTTATAGGGTCTGTCTGAATTATTACCCAATTCGTTCATCCCGAATAACACACGGCGGTGTACGGGCTTAAATCCATCGCGCACATCGGGCAAAGCACGCGAAACAATCACCGACATGGAATAGTCGATGTACGAAGATTTCATTTCTTCGTCGATATTTACTTTGATAATTCTGTCTTGGTCAATCATCTACCTTTAATTATGTTACTGTCAAAAAATCGCACTAAAGTACTACAATTTATTCGATTAAACAAACGTTTTTTTTTAAAAATTACTCGCTTGCCAAAGTGGCTTCCCCAAGCGATTTCAAAATAAAAATAAACCTCTATATCCGGTTTAAAAGCAAAAAAAAAGATGTGCTCCAATAAGAGCGACATCTTTATTTAATTGGTAACTAACATTTCGTAGAAGAATTTCTGCAGTTACATAGGCTCTTAGGCATGGTAAAAAGCGGCTATTCGCCTCTTGAATTGATTTATATTGTTG
>DIFH01000144.1:33080-89806 GCA_002427615.1 Paludibacter sp. UBA5753 | reverse complement strand
AATTTGTGTTCCAATTCCTGATGTGATTCGATTCTTCCCTGCATAGTTGCACCCATTATGGCAAATCCCACTTTTTGTTTCAGCACCAAATCCACTTTTTCACGCATGCTTGTCGATGTTTGCGCTATCAGCAAAGGCTGTGGCAGCAGTGGCGTTTTCAATCCCACGGCTAAATGCCCCAGCAAATAATTGTTCTGTTGTGTGATAGTTTTTAAGTAACAGTTTTTCATGCTTTTGTATAACGCCGATGGGCTGCTCCAGTCGAGTGGCAACAGAGTTGGCATTACATAAATTGTAAATTCGTTGATCTGGCTGCTGTTTTCATTTGTTTGTGCCTTGCCTGTCAGAGCAAATGACATGAACGCGATCAAAATGATACAGCGAAAAAATTTAGTATAGGGGAAGTTCATGGTTGTAATCTTTTTTTTATGGCTAATATGCAAAAGTAATTAAAAAACGCTTTAAAAAACATATTATCCTCTTTTTTATTGCGGGATGTCATTCATGTTCGGTGATTTTTGTATGAGAAGGCCGACTTTTAAAAGGCTAACATACATTAGAATGTGAAAAGGTAATATTAAATGTGTAAAAATCTTCTGCAAACGTTTGCATAATCTAAAATTATCACTACTTTTACTCCCTGAAAAAATTATTTTTATTCATTTAACAGTTTTTATTATGAAAAAAATTTTACTCTTATTTGCGTTGATGTGGCAAATTGTGTATGCTCAACAGATTGATGTTCTTTCCGTTAGAGTAATAGAAAAAACAAGTAACGGTGGTTATTACCATCCTGTGTTCAGTCCCTCAAACCAGTTTTTGCTGGCTACTGATGCCGGCTACAAAGGTTTGAAAATGATTTCATTTTCCGACAATGAAATTAAAACCATCACAGAAGAGCCGGGCGCCGGCTATGGAGTACGTATCAGCAATGACGGGAATACGATTGTATACAAAAAGAATGAACTGATAAAGAACTTGAAATACAGTTCCCTGATTGTGCATACATTAAAAACCGGATCAGAAAAGCAACTTGTTTCGCGCACCCGCGATCAGTTGACGCCTGCAATCTCGGATAGTAAACCATTTTATGTAAAAGGGTCGAAACTGAATCGAAAATCCATTTCAACAGATGAATTAATCCCGGTTATTCAGACAGAAGACCGCAAGCTGGCGCTTTATAATGGAGAAAACAGAAAGGTTTTAACGCCAAACGGCGCAAATGAGAGTTATTTCTGGTCTTCAATATCGCCCGATTTTGAGAAAATTGTTTATACCGTTGCCGGCAAAGGAACATTTGTGTGCGATATAAACGGAACAAATGTAAAGTCGTTAGGAAAACTGAGCGCTCCCAAATGGTTGAATAATAATTGGTTGATTGGAATGGATGATAAAGACAACGGACAAGAACTGATCTCATCGGTTATAGTTGCAGTAACGGCAGATGGCAAGAATCGTCAGGCGCTGACTGTTCAGGAAGAAGTAAAAGCCATGTATCCATCCGCCTCTCCCGATGCAAAACAAATAGCTTTCTGCACCGACAATGGTCAATTATTTTTAATCAACATCGATATAAAATAGGAGAAGACGATTATGAAAAAACTTTTAGGAATCTTCCTTACATTATTTATTTGCATTGCGATGCAAGCCGGTGATTTTACGGGTGTAAAAATCTATATCAACCCGGGACACGGAGGCTATGATGGAGCCAACGACCGGAATCTTATTACAATTAATTATGCTTTAGGCGATACACTTGGATTCTGGGAATCGTGGAGTAATTTGCAAAAAGGATTGGCTCTTCGCGACATGCTGCAGGCTGCCAATGCCTCAGTTTATATGTCGCGTACGCAGAACCGTGATGAAGATGATCGTTTGCTTTCTGAAATAGCTGAAGAGGCCAATGCTAATAACGTGGATGCATTTTTATCGATACACAGTAATGCATTGGCAACCAATACTGGCACCAATTATTTGCTATTGTTGCATCATGGCTATGACAATGCCCCCACTGTGGCTGCCAGTTTGCCTATGGCTCAGGCATCGTGGAATCGACAAATCACGAATCAACTTACTGTTTGGACGTCTTATACTACGACAACAAATATACGTGGAGATTTTTCTTTTTACGGAAACACATCAGGGTTAGGAGTGCTGCGTCCGCTTACTGTTCCCGGTTTCCTTTCCGAAGGTTCATTCCATGATTATCAACCTGAAACACACCGTTTACTGAATCAGGATTATCGTCGGCTCGAAGCAACTAATTTTTACAGGTATTTTTGCGATTATTTTCAGAGAGATCTTCCTTCGACCGGTGTAATTGCAGGATATGTAAAAGGGAAAGATGAAACTATTGTCAATCCCAAATTCACTTACAAAGCAGGTACGCACGACCGTTGGTTGCCGCTTAACGCCGCCAGAGTGAAATTGATGAATGTTGCAGGCGATTCTTTAAACGGCTATCAGATTGATACACTTTATAACGGAATTTTTGCGTTTCATAATATAGCGCCGGGTAATTATAAGCTTCGTTTCGAGGCTAAAGATCATACCGTTAAAGATACTACGGTAACAGTAACTGCTGCAGCAACCACTTATGCTAAAATGTTGCTGGTGAATCCATCTATCGTTGTAGCTAAAGATACAACTCCCGATTATCCGAATCCTGTTCAGGAAGCCGGTGTAGTTGCCATGAACGAATATAAATTTGGAACTTCGACACCAGTTGTGCCCGAATGGCTGAATCAAAGTCAAATCAAAAAGGCAGTTTATCGCAATGAAAAACTCTATGTGCTGACTAATGAGCCAAAAATAATGGTTATCGATGCTCAAACTACAGTAAAAATCAGGGAAATGGATTTAACCGATATTTCGGGTGGCGTTAATATTATCAATGATATTGCCTTTACATCTGATGGTTATTTGCTGGCATGCAATAAGGACACTATTTCTTTACCGGAAATAAAAGGTCGTTATTTTAAAGTGTATACATGGGACAATGATTCTGTTGCACCAAAAATGCTTTTCCAAACTCAATATCAGGCATCTTGGTCGAATGGAGTTGTAGGAGAAACTTTCGCAGTAAGCGGTCCTCGTTCTAAATGTACTATTTACACGCCATCTGTAACTATCGGTTCTTCAAAACAAATCAGAATCATGGGTTTACAATACGAGGAAGGAATAAATACAATCGGATATAAATACATGTTGGATGTTGCTAATTATACAGAAGGTATATGGGGAAAGAGATTTAAATTCAGTACTTCAACCACCGGATCGGACCATTTTTATCTCGACAGTGAAAAAATAGTTCCTGCTGAATATCAGTTTAACTGGGGATTGGCCGATCGTTCTCCACTTGTAAGTAAAGGTGTTTTTACCGAAAAATCAGGTTATACACTTCAACCAGAAGCTTCAGGTATTCATTTTTTCCGACATGCAAGACATGTGTTTATGGCTTCACCGGTTTGTGCGGCTGATTCTACTGCTGTGGGAGTTGCAATGTTCGATGTAACTGATGGACTTGCCAATGCAAAAAAACTGACGGCAAAATATCCTGAAGCCGGACTTGGCGATCAGAAAGCAACGTATATGATGGCAGCAGGAAAAGTAAGCGGATATGATATTGAACTTTTAATACTCGCTCAAAATCAGGGAATGGCACGTTATAAAACTGTAGCTTCTGAAGCTAAAGCTAATATCTATGCCTCTGAATTAAAGCTGGAAAAATTGATACCTACCTGTCAGGATTGCCCGAGCAATTATCGATTTAATTTTACGCTGAATGAAAATGCGAAAGATGTAAGTGTGAATATTATAAAAGATGGAACAGTTGTAAAAGTGCTTCCAGTAGGCGCTTTAGCCAAAGGGACTCATTCAGTATCCGGTAATTTCGAGGGAGTTTCGCCTGGTGAATATACATGGTCGGTAACTGTTGTCGGCGATGGAGTTGACCGTCCACTTAAAATTTCGGACAATGCTAATGCTTTGATGCAGTTCAATTATCCCCGAAGTGTATCTGTTGATAATAATTTCAATAGTGAATATTTCGGACGTATTTATGTCTCCGAATCTGCTCAAGGTACATTACCTGCGCGTACAACACAGGATGGTATTTACATAATGAACAGTGCATTCCAAGATATTACAGGTCAGGGTGCAAGTGCATACAATGGAGGTGTTTCCTGGGGTGCAACCAGTTCGAGCAGCCCAATGCGGTTGTCGGTAGGTGAAGACGGAAAGGTTTATATATGTGATTGGAGTGATGCTCATCCGGGAGTTTGGATAATGGATCCTGCACAGCCAACCACGGCCTTTAAACCTGTTTTCGATGGACTTACGAAAGCGTCATCCGGATTATCCACCTTTAATGACGTAAATATACACGGGTCAATATCTCATTGTTACTCAACGGGAATTGGTGAAGATACAAAGCTGTATACTTTCGACGAAGACTATATTGATGCAGCTGCAACAAGTGCAGGTAATTTACTTCAATATAATATCGGAACAATGACTGCTCCTTATCAATCGGCTCCGATTGTGATATATAACGATGCTTTGAATGGGAATTTGCAGCAAAATTTCAATTCGTGTATTGCCCCCGATACCCGTGGAGGTTGGTGGATTTCACAAAACAGAGCGACCGATACAGCATTAATTCCATCGTTGATTCATGTGAATACAGCTGGATTGGTTGACTTTAATTCAGGAAGTACGCCGACTTTAGTTGAGAACTCAAATCATGGGGGGTTGGCGATAAGTGCCGATGGAACAAGATTGGCCATGGGTTGTAATAATGAAATCAAGATATTCGAAGTGAGTTTTAATGCTTTGGGGACGCCGGGTTTAACTAAACTTCATTCGATAAAACCTGCATTAGGAGCCAGTACAGCGGGACTTTCGTTCGACAGAGCGGGGAATGTTTATGCTGTGTCATTTTCCGATAAACGATTAGGAATTTGGACTCTTCCGAAAGCAGATAATCACTTCACGACACCTGCTCCAGCCGGTCAGACTATCAATATTGTAATTAGTGATGTGAATGAAATACTTCATGATAACTTAATTTTGGTTTATCCTAATCCAACAGTTGACAGGCTTGTTATTGAAAGCAACGGGGTAGAGGTAGAATCGTATGGTTTATTCGATTTGAAAGGTCAGATGGTTGCCTCTGAAATAGCAAATACTAACCGATTGCAAATTTCTTTGAGTAATTTGCAATCAGGAGTTTATGTGTTGAAAGTGAAGACATCAGCAGGTACATCTGTTAAACGCATAATTAAGAAATAGCAGGTATAAACTGTGTTGTAAATTTCAAAGTGTTCCGCGCAACAATGCGGAATGCTTTGAAATTATCATAGTTGTTAAAAACAGTACTCTTCCTGTTTTTGATTAGTTGATAGTTACGACTTTTCGAAATAATGTTATTAAACATTAAAAATAGTATTGCAAACGTTTGCATTTTATCTTTATTATTTCTATATTTACAGCCTGAATTATATTTATATTAGATATTCACTTTAAAATTAATTATTTATGAAAAAAATTACTTTATTAATGGCAGCATTAGTTATCACTATGGTAGCAATGGCACAAGCCATGTCAGGAACTTACAAGGTTGGAACTGCCGAAGTTTCACCTAATTTCACTTCGTTGAGTGCTGCAGTTACAGCGCTAAATACCGTTGGTGTCAGCGGTGAAGTTATTTTAGAGATTGCTTCTGATATTACTGAAACGGTAAATATTGGCTTAATAAATAACTCTAATTACAGCATTACAATTCGTCCTGATCAGGATGTTGATCGTACTATTACATTTAATAAGGCAACAGATAACGCAGGTCCATCAGGTGCATTTTGCATGGGAATTGGGATGGGACTGGCATGGGCAGATCTTTCTCCAACAAAAAATGTGATTATTGATGGGTATGCCTTAGGTGGTACAACAAGAAGGTTGAAAATCACAACTGCAGTAACTCATCACGGGGGCAATGGTCCTATACTTTTAATGGATGACTGCTCCAATATAATTATAAAGAATTGTATTATTCAACATGTTGGCGCATCAACAGGATCTAGTAATTATGGTATCTATTTAAGAGTAAACTCTAATTATGGCACAAAAAAAATGCCTTCAAATGTATTAATTGAAAATAATCAAATCACTTGTACTCAAAACACAGCTTCACAAGGTATTGCTGTTTATGCAAACGCTGCACCTACAACTAATGCGACAAACGTTGTCATAAAAAACAACATTATAAATGCACGCACACGAGGATTATTTATTCATTATTTAGATGGAATAGATGTTGTTGGAAATGAATTTCATATCAACCAAACTGCAGGTGGTGTTTTAAGTTCTGCGATTATGGGGAATGCTGGTCTGACTGGAAATATCAATGTGTTTGCAAATAAATTCATCGAATTGAAAACAGCTAATTTTACTGCAGGCGCCTACGGTATGAGAGCGATTATTGCCAGTGGTGGAGGAACATGGTATATCCAAAATAATTTCTTTACCGGTATGGATAAAACATCAACAACTGCGGGTGAAACAATGCTTCAGGACATTCGCTGTGGATCCACCTGTTACATACGTCAAAATACATTCTACTTAAATTCACTTACAAACAAACCAACTTATGTTACCTTTCCTACCGATACGCAAGGATCGTATTGTGGTATAAGTATTGCAGCAGGAACTCCAGAAATAAAAAACAATATATTTATAAGTAACGAAGATGCAGTTACAAATTACGCTATTCGAGGAACAGTGAATGGAGAGTCAGATAATAATGTGTTCTATGCACATGCTGGGACATCAAATACTTATGTAAATTCAACATATCCAATATATTCCGATTATATTGCTACAGGGAAAGATGTAAATTCTAAAATAATAGATGTTAATTTTGTAGATGCAGCTACAGGCGATTTGCATATCGCCGGAAGTTCAATTGACGATTATAATATGGCTGCTCCAATGTTGACTACAGTAACCACCGATATGGATGGTGATACACGTACGGCTCTGACTTATATTGGTGCCGACCAGGCCAGTGATTTAACCTTGGTAGCTAAACAGTTTAAGGTTACAGTTCCAAACGGAACCCCAAAAGTATATGTTGCTGGTAGCTTTACAGGTAAAGACTGGAATATTACAGATCCGTTTGCTTTGAAAGCAACAGGAAGTGCAAATGAATTTGGAGCTATTTTACCCTGTGTTGATGGTGTTGAATATAAATATCTTTGCGAAAAAGGAGATTGGGATTATCAGGAAGCTGTTTACGACGGAGCAAATGCACCATTGCTGGCCCCAAATCGCACCTATTCAACAAGCGATAATGTGCCTATCTGGTTTCGTGTGAATAAAATTACATTGAATGCTACCTTTGCAACTGCAGTTCCCAATACATTATTTGTAAAAGGAAGTTTCGATAGTTGGGGTGCTGGTCATGAAATGACCAAATCAGGAAGCGCTTACAGCATAGTTATCGGTGGTAATGAAGGCGATAAATACCCAGCTAATACTGAATACAAATACTACACAAATGACATGAATGCTGATAACTGGGAATCGAATAGCGATGGTTCGTACAGAGATAACCGTTGGGCTATTGCTCCGGTGATGAATGATGAAATTGCCCGGTTTGTTACATTTATTCCTGGTACAGGCGTTGATGAAATTCAGGTTTCGGCACGTATTATACGTACTCCATCAGGCATTGAAGTAGTTTTAGACGGAGAGGCAGCTATCGAAGTATATTCTGTAAACGGAACTTTATTAGATAAAACAATTGTCAATGGGAATTACAGCAAAGCTTTGAACAGCGGTATTTACATTATACGCGTTAATGGCGTTTCGACAAAATTTGTGAAATAAACCGGCTCTGAACTTTTAGTAAAACCAGGATAACCTCCTTTTCCTATCGGGAAAAGGAGGTTTTTTCATCTTGATCGATTGTTTTATAAATGTAATACAAAGGGAGTTGATATAATTATGAATGGACTTTTACATTTTTTATTTTCGGAGAATATACAAGATATATTGCTTTTTTACTAATTTTACAACGGCTATAAAAAAGATTTCTGTCATGATAAAAAAATATCAACTACTTCTGGCATCTGTATTGTTAAGTGGATTTATTTCCGCTCAAAAAGTGGGGCTTGTGCTTAGCGGAGGCGGAGCTAAAGGAATCACTCATATTGGCGTTATCAAAGCGCTTGAGGAAAACAATATCCCCATTGATTATATCGCAGGTACTTCGATGGGAGCCATTGTCGGGTCAATGTATGCTATGGGCTATACTATCGATGAGATGATTGAAATTCTTAAATCCGAAGATTTTAAACATTGGTCAACCGGCACGATTGAATCGAAATATATTTATTACTACCGGAATGTCGATCCAAAGCCAAGCATTATCGAAATTAAATTCAGAATCAATCATTTAGACTCAACACGTGTTAAATCCGAAATTTTTCCCAGCAATATTGTTTCACCGCATCAAATGAATTATGCCTTCATGCAGTTGTTTGCCAAAGCCACTGCGGCTTCGGATGGAGATTTTGACAAGCTTTTTGTGCCGTTTAGATGTGTTGCCGCCGATATTTATAAAAAGGAAGCTGTTATCTTTCGCAATGGCGATTTGGGCGATGCCGTTCGTGCATCCATGAGTTACCCTTTTATGTTTAAACCTATTGTAGTGGATGGAAGGTTACTGTTTGATGGTGGAATTTATAATAATTTCCCGGTGGATGTTATGCGTGACGATTTTAAACCGGACTTTATTATTGGGAGCACGGTTGCCAAAAACCCTAAAAAACCAGGTGAAAATAATATTGTGGAACAAATTACAAATATGGTAATGAGTAAAACAGATTATACTATTCCCAAGGAAGATGGCATGGTACTTCATTTCGATCTGGAAGGTGTACGTACTTTTGATTTTTCGAATGTGGATGAATTGGTGAAGTTAGGATATGACTCTACGGTTGCACATATTGCAGAAATAAAATCACGGGTAGCTCGTCAGGCATTTGCCGATGATGTAACAGAAAAGCGTTTCGCCTTTCGCCGCACTTTTCCTGAATTAAAGTTTCAAAATGTAACAATTCAAGGAGTGGATTCACTACAAAAAATATATATTGAGCATGTACTTCACGAGAATTGCAAAGATTTTAATATAGATGAATTTAAAGAGGCTTATTTTGATTTGATTTCGGATGACAAAATTTCAGAAGTCATTCCGCATGCAACCTTGAATAAAAAAACTGGGTTGTTCGATTTAAATCTGAACGTAAAGATAGAGCCCAATTTGAAGTTAAAGATAGGGGGTAATATTTCGTCTTCCATTTCAAACCAGGCTTATGTTGGGTTGATGTATCAGAATTTGACCAAGTTTGCTCAAACGGCTTATGTAGATGCCCAGTTCGGTCGGATATATAACGGACTTGGACTGGGAACCCGTATTGATATTCCGACAACAAAAAACTGGTATGTAAAATTAGCATTAGTATTTCATAAATTTAATTACTTTGATGCGATACAGTTGTTTTATGCAGATGATCGGGTGGCCAATTTTAGCCAGACAGAAGGATATGGAAAACTAAGTGTGGGTTTTCCTTTAACGATGAAAGGACGCATGGAATTCGGGGCAGGTTTTGGAGCTTTAACGGATTCTTATGAAGATGAAAATTTGGTTACTCCCTCTATGAATAACGATAAGAGTATTTATTATATCGGAAGCTTATTTACACGTGCAGAAACCTATACTTTAAATAGTCCAATGTATCCTACCTTGGGTTATAATCATTCTATATCCCTGCAATTATTGGGTGGTGATGAGAATTTCAAACCAGCCGCCTATCCAAATCAAAATGTGACTAATCGAACGGATTTATGGGTGAATGGCCATTTAATATCCGATCGGTATTTCCGTTTATCGCACAAACTTACATTAGGCACGTATGGAGAAGTGGTTGTATCAACCCGTGATTTCCTTCAAAACTACTCTGCAACAATCATTCAGTCTCCGGCATTCCGGCCGACACCTCATAGCCGCACGGTATTCAATGAGGCATATAGTGCAAATCAGTTTGCTGCTGTGGGTTTAAAGCCTATTTACAATATTACCGATCAGTTTCATCTTCGGGGTGAAATGTATTGTTTTGTCCCCTATAAAAGTATTTACCGCAAGGATGATAATTCAGCGGCATATTTACGTCCTTTCACTTCATCGCACTTTATAGCCGAAACTTCAGCAGTTTTCAATTTTAAAACTGCTTCGATTGGAGCGTTTGTAAATTATTACAGCTCCTCGGCAAGTCGTTGGAATTTTGGACTGAATATCGGTTTCTTGCTGTTTAATAATAAGTTTTTGGAATAAACTATAGGAAGTATTATTTAACTATTATTTTATTAATACCCAAAATTGTTTTTACAATGTAAATACCCTTATCAAGTTTTACCTGATATTGTCCGAATAAAGCCTGACCTTCAGTCACTACTGTTCCTGAGAGGTTATACACTTTAATTCTACCTGTGTAATCAGCAACTTTCAATACTCCGTTTGAATAATACGCATTAAAACCAACTGCATTGGGGGCATTAACGCCTGTTTGATTATCGAGAATAGTTATTTTCATTGCTCCAATATAGTAGAACCTTTCGGTCGTTGTATTATTCGCTCCGGCATTACATTTAACCGTAATTATACCCGAATTATCAGGAATTATACTATCTATTTTTGCTACCTGACTGGTGTTGGTTGACGCATTTAATGAACTTATTTTGGTTGTACTTCCGGTTATTGTGTATTGCGATTCGCGGTTGTCGCTTGTACTTGGTCGTGATGCAAAAATTTTGAAACTATAATATTTCGTTTTATCTAAACCGCTAAGGGTAAAAATGCCTTCGGGGTTTGCAGGTGTGCTACCCCACGCATTTCCATGACCGAAAAAATTATCGCTGGTAGCTGTGGAGGGGAATATTGCCGCTGCATCGCCAGTAGGAGCAGTTGTGCCTGCTGAATTATACCCGTTGTAAAACGGATCGGTAACTTTAAGTGAAATACTTGTAACAACTCCGTGATCATCAATTAATTTGGTGTCAGCTGCCTGATGATCGGTAATATTATTCCAATTACCGGCTGTACCATTTGCTGCCGAACCAAAATCGACTAATATATTTCCCGAGTTACCTGTGCCCGGATTTGAGCCACTGCTTTGCAATCTGAATATAACATCGTCGAGATACAATTCAACCGGCGCTGTATTCAAATTCATTTGCGAGAAGAAAACTGTTTTTACATTGTTGTACGCAAATGTTGGCGATTTGGCTTTCCAATCCTGAATAGGAACTACCACTTTTGTCCAGGTTGCTGCCGGAATTTCATTTAAATAGTTCGACAAGCGTAGTTTCGCGGTTGTTGTTGATGTGTACGATTCCAGATAAATAAAAGGTAGATTTATTGAATCTACCTTATTGTCAGAATATACATACATTTCAAGTTCTTTCAGGCTTGAAACATCAAATGCAGCCCAGTCTTTGGTGGCTACACAAGCTTTCCAGTTACCCACGCCTATGCCCTGATACGTCAGTTTCAGTGAAGTTGCTCCGGAATGATGATGTGTACTATCGCACGAAATCTTTTCTTCTTTTGCCGTTGTAAAAGTACTTGGCGCAGTTGCATTTACCCAACTGGGTTCATGGTATGTAGCGTTCGAACTCTCGTCGAACAAGGTAATATCCTTTGCCTCAGAGTCGGGTATAGCAGTTAGCAACAGGGGTTCGAGTATCGATTTCCACAAGGCATATCCTGAAGCATTCATGTGGAGCATATCACTGCCAAAAAGTGATTCGTTAGGAGTTCCATCCTGTTTTAACATCGGAGTCCATGTGTCCACATAATCGATATAATCAAACTTATCGGCATAGTTTTTCATTAGTACATTTGAAGCCTGAAATTTTGTAAATGCACTTGTACGTGAGGGGCTCGGCTTAATAGATACCAATAAAATTTTGGCATTAGGATAGTAAATATTTATCAATCGAGTCATTGTTATCACATCGTCCATGAATTGCTCCGCCGTTTTAGTCGTTCCGTACAAATCGTTATCTCCTTCGTATAAAACCACCTGACGTGGAGTGTATGGCGCCACAATCTGATTAAAATAATAAATAAGATCCGTCATCATGGAACCACCAAATGCACGATTAAGCACTTTAGAGTTCGGAAAATCAGTTTTTAAACTTCCCCACATGGTAAATGTAGAACTACCTGCAAAAAGTACCACGTCTTTTTGTACGCCGTTAACCGCATCTTGCGATGCAAAGCCATTTATATCGGCTGTCCATAGTGAAGCGCGAGGATATTGTGCAGAAACCGTTGCTGCAAAAACAAAAAGCAGCATAGATGCTAATATTTTCTTCATAACTTTATACTAAAAAATTTTATTGAGTAAACAAATAAAATGACTCCGGAATCATTCATTTATAATTCCGGAGTCAAAACACTTAAATTGAACTATATGAGTTTATTTCACAAATAGTTTTGCGTTCCCTTCAGTAGTATTTACAATATAAATACCCTTTTGAAGATTTACCTGAGCAAATCCGAATACAGATTGTTTCTCAGCAACAAGATTACCCGCAAGACCATAAACCCGAACCATTCCAGTGTAATCAGCAAGTTTTAACACTCCATTGTTATAAAATGCATTGATTTTTTCGGCCGATTTAGGTGTGAATATACCTGTTTCAGTATCGCTAACGGTAATTTTCATTGCTCCGAGGAAATAGAATTTTTCAGCGCTGTTGTTATTAGGACCTGCTTCGGTTTTAAAAGTGATTACACCTTCGGCTGTTGGCTTAATATCTATTATTTCAGCAATGCGCGATGTATTATTCGAAGCGCTTAAAGTATCAGATACAGCTGCTCCCAAACCAGTCATTGTATATTTGGCTTCACGGATATTTGTAACGCCTGTGCGCGATGCAAAAATCTTAAATGAATAGAATTTAGCAGGATTTAATCCACTGAGCGTGATGATACCTTCGGGATTTGCCGGAGTTGTACCCCAAACATCGCCATTTCCAAAGAAATTATCGGTAGTTGCATTACCCGCAAAGATTGCAGCAGCGCCTGTTGGTACTGCTGTGCCGGCAGTATTATAACCATTATAGAAAGGATCAGTTACAGCCAAGGTAATACCTGTTGCATTTCCACTTTCGTCAATCAGTTTTGTATTTGCTGCCTGATGGTCTGTTACATTATTCCAGTTACCTTCCATCATCAAAGCCGGATTGTTATCACCAAAATCAATAAACATACTCGCATTAGTTGCACTTGCCGGAAGAGCAATAAATTTGAATTCGTCGACAAACATGGTACGTTCGGTAGCATCTACTACTTTTTGTTCAAAGAAAATACCTTTAACAACATCTTTGGCTGTAAATGCCGGATCAGCAGCATATAAATCAGCTAAAGGCACTCTAACTTCTGTCCACGTATCAGCAGCTAAGCTTATCACGTAATTACCCATGGGCAGCTTACCTGTTTTATTCGGGTTACCGCTGTGCGATTCCAGATATATATTAGGAAGCAATTCTCTATTGATACGTACTGGCGAATATACCCAGAACGACAAGTGTGTCATTGGAGTTAAATCAAACGAAGTCCAACCTACTGCTGCAACCAAAGCCATCCACGAACCACCTTCGTTCGATTTCCACTGCAATTTCAAAGCGTTTGCACCGTCTTTTACAGGAGTTGTTACGGCTGGCAATTTATCGCCCGGTTGTGTTGGATCTGACCATAATACACCAACAATTGTACTTGGCGCAGTTACATTTGTCCAACTTTGATCGTGAAACAAATCGCTTGCGCTATTTGTGAACAATACCAAAGCCGGTGTTACTTGTTCGAACTTTATTTCATCGATATACATCGTGTGCTCCACATTATCAGTCGTGTTTTGAGAGAAGAAAATACCTTTCACTACATCTTTCGATGTGAAAGTAGGATCTGCAGCCCAAATATCAGCTAAAGGTATAGAAACTTCTGTCCAGGTGTTAGCCGCTAAATCTGCAGCCAGATAATTACCCATAAGCACTTTACCTGTATTGTTTGGAGTTCCGGAAGTTGCCTCGAAGCGTAATTTAGGCAAATCGGCTTTTGCAATTGCAACCGGTGAGTTTACCCAGAATTTCAGGTGAGTCATTTGCGAAAGATCGGCAGGTATCCAGTCAATAGCTGCAACTAAAGCCATCCAGTCGCCTGTTTCAACCGATTTCCATTGAAGTTTCAATGCATTTGCACCGTCTTTTACAGGAGTTGTTACGACTGGCAATTTATCGCCCGGTTGGGTAGGATCCGACCAAAGAACAGCGTTGACTGTACTTGGAGCAGTTTGATTTACCCAACTTTGATCGTGAAAAAGGTTACTGGCGCTATTTGTAAAAAACGAAATTGATGTTGGAGCTGGTGGTGGTACGATAGTTGGATCGTAAATAATTTTAATATCGTCGATATAAACCGTTGCGTTAACATCAATTGGTTCGTAATAATCCGGGAACATACCAAATATCCTGATGTTCTTAATTCCGTTCGCATAAATGTCAAAAACCAGCGTTTCCCATTCATTTGTTTTTGAAGCAGGATTAATCGGAGCAATTTCCTTGTTTACAGCGCCTTCGCATTTTATTTTCAATTGCGAAGTGGCATTTGTACGCAAATACTTAATTTCGATGCGATGGTAACCTTTCGGGATTTCTGTTTTTAATGTTGCATAAAACCCAGCCCAAATTTTGTTTTCAGCTTCGGCATCGAAGCGTTTCCATTCCCATACCTTGTTACTGGTATTAATTCCTGCTTTCACAGGATTGTCAACTACCGCAAAATCGAAATGTGCGGGAGGATTTACATTAACTACTTCGGTGAAATTCACCAATCCATTTTCAAAATTGTCAAGAACAAATGTTTCTTGAGCCAAAGTGAAAGCACTGAATGTAAGCGCCGTCACCAGTAAAGTAAAAAACTGTTTCATAAAAATAATAATTTAAGGATGAATAAAAAATAGTTTGTTGTTAATTATCTCAATCTAACCACTAACGAATAGTCTTTGTTGCTTGAAGTTGTCATCGTCATGGTATATTGTTTTCCATTTAGAATGGTTGTTGTGTTTTTAAATTTAAATATATTTTCTCCTGTGGGAGCGTTAAAAGTAGTATCTTTAATTATCTTTTCGCTGGCATTTTTAATAATGAAGCGGGTATTCCCACCAATAGTTAAAAAATAATCTAACTCAAAACTGCCCCTGTCGGGATGCCGCATCATATCGTATTCATTTGTATAGGTATTTGAAATTGCTTTATGAAAACCTTCTTTAAAATTTGGTTTTGCTTTCATTCCGGCCAATGCAAGACCTTTTTGAATATCGGCATTTTTCATTAATAAATTCCAAATCAAACCGCTACGATAATTTTCCATCATTACCACAATCGGACCCTGATCGATAGCCAAATGTTTCTTTTCCGAAGTGGAAGTTTCAGGCGAATAGGCATCGGCAAAACCATAAGTACCATGTGCTAAACTGTACTCAGCTAAATGTATTAACACCTGTGTACTGTAAAACGGTGTATATGGATACGACCCCAACGCAGCTGTAGGAGCTATTACTCCATCGTCGTTAAGTGGCGAACGAGCCGAATATCCCCAAGGTGGACGACCACCATAACAAGCAGTAAGTCCCCAGTCTGTTTCGCTGTATTTAAAGTCCTTTGGAGCTGCATAAACACAATAATGTCTGTTTATCATGGTATGACTCACATTTTGCTGCCAATAATTGGTATAATTATCTTCCATTAAATTTGGATTTAGACCCATAAACGAATAATGAGCAAAAAACATGGGACCGCCATAATTCTCTCCTAAAACTAAATCGTAGCCATAAAACTTACCGGTTCGGTTTATAATACCTCCACCACTTAGCCATCCATTGTTATAAACATCGTAACTAATATTCATTGGTTCAGGAGCGCCGAGCGCCAGAATATAGCTGATTAAACCTTCGTTCCAACCTTTGATGTGCATGGTTAATCTATTTTCCTGCGAATAGTATAACCAATTCAGGGCATCTCCATTTCCTGAATAAAACTTCCAATCAATTGTTTTCCAAAAAGAAGAAACTGAATCCCGAATTTCTTTTTCAACAGATGTTGTTCCTGTATAATATTCACCGGCAGCCAATAATCCGGCCATCATAAAGGCAGTCTCAATTAAATCGCCCGTTTTCACCTGATCGCCAAAAGGGTGTGCTGTTCCATCGGGATTGTACCAATGAGACCAGGCGCCTTTAAACCGTTCAGCCTTGCCTAAAAAACGAACTATTTTCTGCATTTGCGTAGTCGATTGTTCGCGGGTAATCCATGCACGTTCCGTTCCTACTATAATTGCCATAACGCCAAAACCACTTCCACCGATAGTTACTACATCGCCTCTATCGTTACCTTCAAGTGCCAAACCAGTAGGTGAAGCGCCTGCCACAAAAAAGTTGAAATTCTTTCGTTGCCATTCGTCCATTACTGCTTTTACTTTTTCAGGAGCGTAGGTCTCATCGTTTTTTACCACCGGAATTGTGGGAACAACGGAATCTTTGCACGAGAATAGCATGAGAACTACTAACATAACAATCCTGCCCCCTAACCCCCTAAAGGGGGAATTGAGGTTAGTTCGAATATTTATAATTAGCCGTTTCATTTATCTCATTATTAATCAATACAAATATCTCTTATTCCCTTTTAGGGGTTAGGGACTTTTTTCCTTATCCCCCTCAGGAGTTAGGGGTTATTTTTATTAATAACCCGGATTTTGGGTTAACACACCTTCCGATTTATCAATTTCGGTTTGCGGAATTGGAAATAGTTCATGTTTACCTACAACAAATCCTGTTATGGCTGTTTTAGCCTCATCCCAACGTACTAAATCAAAGAAGCGCTCCCATTCAAGTGCTAATTCAATACGTCTTTCATGATGAATTTTTGCTCGAAGTTCTTCTTTATTTGTCGTTGTAACTTTTGGTAAAACGGCAGCGTTTCCACCACGGGCACGTTCACGTACCATTTCGAGTTTTGCCAGCGCTTCGGTACTGTTACCTAACTCACAGGCAGCTTCGGCATGCATTAGTAAAACATCTGCATAGCGAATCAAGCGAATATTTAACCAATATGCCTGAATATCTGCGGAGCGGCCATACAATGATCTTTCAGCAATACTTACATATACTTTTTTATTGAAGAACTTATAAGCGGCTGCATCTGCTTTTGTCTTTTTACCTTCGATGATGTCGCCGTCGGCCAAAACTGTAGCTGCTTTGCGTGGATCTCCAGCTTCGTAAGCATCCATTAATGCCTGACTTGGTCCGTTAAATCCCCAGCCTAAATTAGGAATGCCTCTGAAACCCTGAATCTGACCGTATTGGCTTGAGAGAAATATCTTCTCCGAAGGTTTTTGTTCACAATAAACTTCGAATACCGATTCGGAGTTAAATTCATTAGCTTCAGTATACATTTCGCCGTAAGGAGTACTCAGGTTATTGTCGCCTGATGTAATGATAGCTGTAGTTTGCGCTAAGGCTTCAGCCCATTTTTTCTGATACAAATAGGTCTTTGCCAATACGGCTCTCGCTGCATTTTGAGTTGCACGACCAGCATTTCCACTGGCAACCAACATCATGCGTGTAGGTAAATGCGGAATAGCCACCAATAAATCTTTTTCGATATTACTCCAAATCTGCTCACGGGTTGAACGTGCCGGAATCTTATCATTTGCTCCTAAAACTGTTGTAATATATGGAACTCCGCCAAAAGCCTGTGCAAGTCTGTAATACATAACAGACCGGAGAAATAATGCTTCGGCAATGTAAGTTTTCTTCTTTACAACACTATCAGCCAATGAATTCGCAATAACAAGAGCTTCATTCGAAAGCACTATACTACTATAACAGCTTGTATAATAATCTTTTATAGGACCATTACTCGATGTGTAACTCAGTGACTTAAATTGAGTAACTTCACCACCATCACTTGGTGTACTGCCTTTTTCAGCATCCGGCGATGTGTAACTGTGCATACCTAACCCAGCCCACTGAAAGCCCCAGGCTCTCAATGTTGCATACGCTTCGGCTAATTTGCCTTCGGCCAAAATACTGGCATCTATTTCCTGATCGGGCGTATAGTTTTTTGGATGATAATATCCTTTTGGATACAATTCGAGAAAATTGTCGGTACACCCGAAACCAACAAGAATCACAGCGATATATAAAATGTACTTTTTCATAACTTTAACGTATTAAAAATTAACGGTTAAACCAAGAGAGTAAGTCGTAGGAATTGGATAAGTGCCACCACTATCAATTGACCCAGCTAATATTGAACCTCCTATTTCAGGTGTAAATCCACTATTGCTTCTGAAAGTCAATAAATTCTGAACATTGGCATACACACGTACTTTCGACAGATTTATTTGTTTTATTACCTGTAATGGCAGATTATAACCTAACTGCACCGAGCGCAGACGCAAGTAAGCTCCACTCTCGAGTAAGTTGGTCGACGATTCAAAATTATGTCCCTGAGCAGTATTCAGAGCTGGTTCTACTGTGGAAGTGCCTTCGCCATGCCAACGATTGAGCGATGTGGTGTAAAAATTAAATTGCGCGTAAGTAGGTAATTTTTTAGCATTGATAATGTCGTTTCCATAAACTCCGTTAAAGTCTATATTCGCATCAAAGTTTGCATAAGCGACATTCAAACTAAAACCATACGTAAATGTAGGAATGGTTCGGCCAATAAAATCGCGGTCGGCCGAAGTAATTTTACTATCGCCATCTAAATCTTTATACCGGATATCGCCCGGTTTCGATGTCCATGGGGCGGGATAATAAGCATCAATTTCGGATTGATTTTGAAAAATCCCATCCTGTACATAACCATAAATTGCTCCTACCGAATGACCTACCGAGGTGCGGTGGTATTTACCTGTAACAATGTCAGCGTTAGTATTACCTATTGCAATTACTTCGTTATTCAAAGTTGCACCGTTTACGCTTGCTCCATAGCTGAACTTACCAATTTTGTCGTTCCACGAAAGTATAAATTCAACGCCACTATTCCGTATTGATCCGATATTTGTAACGTCAACGCTGTTTATTCCCGAAGAGGTTTCGAGAAAAGCTAACATATCGGTTGTTAATTTATTGTAGTAATCCACATCAATCTTCATACGGTTGTTAAAAAGCTGAGCTTCGAAACCGGCATCATATTCTTTTATTACCTCCCAATGTAAAGTTGTATCGGGATGATTTGCCTGTGTCGGAAGATAATAGGTTACTCCATTAACCACCACCTGCTGTCCGCGTGGATTAATTTGTGGATACATCATGTAATTTCCGATTTTATCGTTACCAAATTTACCCCACGATGTTTTCACTTTTAGGAAGTTAATTTTTTCTTTCAGTGGTTCAAAGAAGCTTTCTTCGGAAGCAATCCATGCCAAACCAACCGATGGGAAATAACCCCAACGATAATTTTCAGCAAATTTTGAAGAAGCATCAGCCCTGAATGTCAATGCAGCTATATATTTGTCGGCATACGAGTAGTTTAGTCTGCCTAAATACGAAATGAAAGCCTCGGCAGAATACCAGTCGCCATTACCACGATTTTGGTCGGCACCTGCACTCAACATCCAAAAATCTTCTGGTACTATCCATGTAGAGCCGCTGATAAGCGAATCGGTGGAAGCATTAAATCCCTTGTTTTCTTGAATTCGCGCGGTATATCCGGCCAAAGCGCCTATGCGGTGAAGTCCAACTTTTTTATTGTAATTTAACATAAAATCAGCTTGATACTTCGTGTATTCATCCGAATTGCGTGAAAACCGTGTAGTTTCGCTTTTGTGCGATGAGTTCGAATTTGCATTGTTTACATCAAAACGTGGTGTAAACTTACTGCCTAAACTTACTCCCAAATCGCCATACCCTACAACTTTGAAAGTAAAATCTTTCAGAAAATTAATTTCGGCATACACATTTCCTACGGCACGGTAACCATAACTTTCGGTATTTCCTTTATTAATTTCCATTACTGCAACAGGATTTGCAACGTCTTTTTGAATACCGGGCGAAGGAGTATAATACGAACCGATATTTTCAGGATTATGATCTTCAACCGGAGCATAAGGTGAATAAGTTGGAATGGCTTGTACTGCATTCGAAACACTTGCGGCTGATGGGTCGCTGTCCCAGCGGGTCAAGGTAATATTGCTACCAATTTTTATTTTTTTTGAAATTTGATAATCACCAGCCCAACGTCCATTGAAGCGTTGATAAGAATTGTATTTAACAATACCATCTTGTAAATAATAACCCAAAGATAAAACGGTATTTGCTTTATCGGTTGAGTTTGCAATGGTTACACCGTGATTGGTTACTATAGCATTTCGCAAAATTTGCGATTGCCAATCGGTTCCACCCCCCAATAAATCGCCTGTCCATTCGGCAGCAGCGGGGTTCATGTTTTTCAATTGCTCATTGTAAAGCATGGTAAACTGGTCGGCATTGGTCAAACTAACCCGATCGCGGTTATGCAAAATCTGCGAACCCACATAACCATCGTAACTGACTGACATTTTCCCTTTTTCGGCACGTTTGGTAGTAACAATTATAACACCATTTGCTCCCTGAACACCAAAAATTGCTAACGAAGATGGGTCTTTCAACACTTCGGTTGAAACAATATCATTCGGGTTAACAAAATCAATATTATCGGTAAACATACCGTCTACAATATACAAGGGTTGTGTTCCCGAATAGGTAGTACCAACGCCACGAATTTTTACATCGGGACTTCCTCCGGCTGCACCACTATTTGTTACAACAAGCCCCGGAACTTTTCCCTGTAATGAGTTTACTGGGTTATGATTAGGCGATGTTTTCAGACTTTCGCCACTGATAGAAACAATGGAGCCTGTGAGGTCGCGTTTGCGGGAAGTTCCATAACCTACTACAACCACTTCGTCCAATCCCTGTGTATTCGATTCTAATGCGATATTTAGAATACCGCCCGATTTTGCATCAACGCTTATCAACTTCATTCCAACATAACTTACCTCTAATTTGCTGCCCTTAGGAATATCTGTAAGTTGATAATTTCCATCAAAGTCGGTAATGGTACCCAAAGTTGTTCCGAGAACCTTAATACTTGCTCCAATCAAGGTCTCACCGTTGCTTTTGTCGGTTACCTTCCCTTTGATAGTTATTTTCTCCTGTGCTATAATTGGCACACTTAACAATAACAATACCAATAAAATGCTTTGTAGTTTTTTCATAATGTAATAAAATTCAATTAGATAGTATTATTTTTATTTCGTTGTTTTAAATCCTAATTTTTCAAGTCCTTTGTGAATTTCTTCGTTCTGCATAAACAGTTTCCAGAGCAATCCGCTCCGATAATTTTCAATCATTACGGCAATGGGTCCCTGATCGATAGCTAAGTAACTTTTTACGACCTGCTGTCCTTCGACTAAGCCGGGGTTGAAAGCATCATAAAATCCGTATTTTCCAAACGTTTTGTTACCTGAATTAAAATATAGATTTTTCAAAACCTGCATCGATTCCTCGGGAGTATAAACTATTGACGAAATAGCTGCTGTGGGCGAAATGGTTCCATTTTCGTCGTTCGTGCCCGGATGGTGTGACGTGTAACCCACCAAGGGGTCGTCGGACGAGGTGAAGCCCCATAAATTTTCGCCCAATCCAATGTGCTTTTTCGGATTGTCAATGGCATAAGCTCGGTGGATAAGCGAGTGTGCGCGGTTTCGTTCAAAATAGTTCGTATATTGATCGGTTAATTCATTCGGATTCAACCCTAAAAACGAATAATGGGTGAAAAAAAGCGGTCCGCCATATTCCATGCCCAAATCAAGTTTTATTCCGTAATAGTTTTTGCCATTCAGAAAATAGCTTGAGTTAGTATAACAATTTTCATACACAGAACGTTCAATCGGGTAGGTGGGTGAAGACGCCGCTAAAATGTATGTAATCAAGGTTTCGTCAAATCCTTTGATCCGATGATTCATTTTAAATCCGTAGTTTTTCGACCAGTGCCAATAAAGAGAATCAGTTCCCTGTGTGTACCAACTCCATTCCACCGTTTCCCAAAGTTGAGTTATTCTGTTCGCTAACAGATGTTCCTCTACGTTCCCGCTTTTGAAATATTCGCGGGCAGTTAATAATCCCTGGACAAGGAAAGCCGTTTCAACCAAATCGCCGCCATCATCGTATTTCGAAAAACTAAAAGGTTTGCCCGAACGGGCATCGTACCAGTGTGACCATGCGCCATGAAAACGTTCTGCGTTTTCGAGAAAACTTACCATCTTGTTTATGGTTTGATACGCATTGCTTCTGCTTAAATAATTCCGTTCAGCTCCGGCTATCAGAGCCATAATTCCAAATCCGGTTCCGCCCGTAGTTACTATTTCACCATTCACCTCATTACTCCGTTCGCGTGCCATCCCTGTTTTTGGTTCTGCAAAGTCGAAGAAATAACGGGTGGTGTAAGCTTGCGTCATATCGAGTAAATCGTCATCGTTTCCCGGAGTAACAATAATCTGAATTTCAAATTTTACCGCATCTTTTGATTTTGGGGCGATACCTTTCGGTAAAATACGATAAATATAAGTTTGTTCTTTTTGCAGTGTTTGCCCAAAGAAATCCATGTAGGTGTCTGAATTTGTTTCAGTTAGTTTAATGAACTTTTTGCCCTTGTCAGTCGACCGATAAATTTCATAAATAAAACCAGTCCTGTTTTGCCAATTCAGCTCAATGTGCGCCGGATATGCACGTCCTTTCATCCCTGAAGGAACAACATAATTCGGATTCGTAGCAAAAGCATTTGCCAAAATCAAGATTAAGAGGCTTACGATAAAAGTTTTTTTATACATTTTATTTTTATATATAATTCCAAATGGCTGAACTGTAATCTATTGTAATTTAAATTCCGTTTCTTTTACATCCCTCGAATTTCCGCCTACAAACAATTTATAATCACCCGGTTCGGTTCCGTAAGTCATGTCCAAACGATGGAAAGCCAGCATGTCCGGTTTAATTGTAAAAGTTACGGTTTTGCTTTCGCCGGCTTTTAAAGCAATTTTCTCAAAACCTTTCAGTTCTTTGACCGGACGTGTTACACTTCCTACCAGATCGCGCACATAACATTGTACTACTTCTTCACCATCGATGCCTCCTGTATTGGTAACATTGACTATCGCCTTCAATTCGCCGTTTTCGGTCAGTTCATTCGTTGAAAGTTTAATGTCGGAGTAAGAAAAAGTACTGTAGCTTAACCCAAATCCAAACGGGAAAAGCGGATCATTAGGACAATCTATATATTTCGATTTATATTTTTCGTTGGGCAAATAAATAGGGCGGCCGGTATTTTTGGCATAATAATAAATTGGCACTTGTCCCAATGTGCGCGGAAAAGTCATGGTCAACTTTCCTGAAGGATTATATTCGCCGAAAAGTACCTGTGTGATGGCTTTCCCGCCCATGGTTCCGGGATACCAGGTTTCGAGCATGGCGTCGGCCAACAGATTTTCGCGTGTCAAATCCAATGGACGACCATTCATTAATACAACTACAATTGGTTTATTTAATGCTTTCAGCTTTTCCAATAATTCGGTTTGTACGCCTGGAATTTGAATGCTGGTACGGCTGGCAGCTTCGCCGCTCCATTCGCAGTCTTCCCCGATGACCATCACAATCTTATCGGCACGGCGGGCGGCAGCCAGGGCGGCAGGGAAACCGCTACGGTCTTCTCCCATTTTTTTTACACCTTCGGCGTAAGTTACATTAGCTTCACCATTGTATGCTTTCAGTTCATCAAGCGTAGATTTCATAAAATCCCAATCGCCGGCGGCTTTCCACGAACCGAGCAAATCGCGGGTCGAAGCTGCCAATTCACCAATAACGGCAATTTTTTCTCCTTTTTTCAATGGCAAAACCTGATTTTCGTTTTTCAGCAAAACCATCGATTTTTTGGCTACATCCAATGCCGCTTCCAAATGTTCGGGTGCATATATCAAACGTTTTTCACGTTCCTCGTTGCAATAACGATACGGATCGTCGAATAATCCGAGCATAAACTTCACACGTAAAACCCGACGAACGGCAGCATCAATCAGTTTTTCATCAACCAAACCATCTTCTACTTGTTGTTTGAGGTATTTGAAATAAACTTCGCCCTGCATGTCCATGTCCACACCGGCTTTCACCGCCAGCAATCCGGCTTCTGCTTCATTGGCAGCCACGCCATGATTTACCATTTCGTTGATAGACGTATAATCGGTAACAACCAAACCTTTAAAGCCCATTTCGCCGCGCAATAAATCGGTAAGTAAGTATTTATTTCCGGTGGACGGAACGCCATCCAATTCGTTGAACGAAGTCATAACGCTCATAGCGCCGGCATCGATAGCGGCTTTGTAAGGGGGGAGATAAGTGTCGAGAAAAACACGTTTGGACATATCAACCGTATTATAATCGCGTCCGGCTTGCGGAGCGCCGTAAGCTGCAAAATGTTTCACGCAGGCGAGTATGGTGAGTGAATCGGACAGGTTATTGTCTTTTCCCTGAAAACCACGAACACGAGCAGCAGCAACTTTTGCACCCAGAAAAGGATCTTCGCCCGCTCCTTCCGAAACGCGTCCCCAACGGGGTTCAACGGAAATATCGCACATGGGAGCAAAAGTCCAGTTAATGCCCGAAGCTGCAGCTTCGATAGCCGCCACGCGCGCTCCTTTTTCGATAGCTTGTAAATCCCACGAGGCCGATTCGCCCAACGAAATCGGGAAAATCGTTTTGTGCCCGTGGATCACATCATAACCAAACAACAATGGAATACCTAATCTTGATTCCTCGACGGCAATTTTTTGAAGTTTGCGTGTGTATGCCGTCGTATGCGCATTGAATATATTGCCACAATGACCTTTGCGTATATCATCCATGTAACCACTTTTGAGGGTAGGTCCGGTTACATCCCAATCACTGGTATAAAGAACCATTTGACCGACTTTTTCTTCGAGAGTCATTAAACTCAATACCGAATCAACTTTCTGATCGATTTTTGATTCTTCTGTCGATTTCTTTGAAGAGCAGGCCGGCAGAATGATGATAGCCGACATTAACATGATAACAATACTTTTCTTCATGATTGTGATTTTTACCTTAGATTTATCGATGCAAATATAACAGTAAGTTATCCGCTTTGTTGAATTTTGTACCCCAATAAGAATACTACATAAAAAACAAGTTCAAATTAACACCCTACAATAACCCTACAATTATTGTAAGAAATGATTCATGTTTTTGATTATAAACATTTTATTGATGTTCATATTTTTAATTTGTTTAGTTTTTATCTTATTATTTTGTCTGTGTTTTTACAAAATAAATATTCAATGTGGTTTTCAGGAATGAATGAACTGTCAATTCGGCTTAAGGAGCAACCGAACTCAGGGTGAAAATAATTACGGATAGTTTTTATTACAATAAAAAAATATTGATTAAAATACTTACTTTTGTGTTTACTATAAGATTCAGCCATTAACAATAAAATCGGGTCTGCGTTAGTTATATAAAAAATCAAATCAGTACAAAAAAATGATACTTTCACTTATTTTACAAGCCACACCGGCTATCGACACGCTTCATTCAACGGTAAACTCTATTCCGGTGGCGTCAAAACCGACAATATTCACTATTTGGGATATTATCCAGAAAGGCGGTCTGATTATGATTCCTATCGGAATTCTTTTTGTGTTGACTATTTATATTTTTATCGAAAGATTCATTTCCATTCAGCGGGCATCGGCAAGCGAAGGAAATTTTATTAAAGATATTAAGACTCTGATAGAAACCGAAAAAATAGATGACGCTTTGCAATTATGTTCAAAAAACGATTTGCCGATTGCCCGTATGGTTGAAAAAGGCATCAACAGAATCGACAATCCCATCAAAGAAATCGAAGAATCTATTGAGATAGTGGGTAAATTTGAAGTTTATGAACTTGAAAAGGGGCTTCCTATCCTGGCAATGATTGCCAGCATTGCTCCTATGTTCGGATTTTTAGGAACCATATTGGGAGTCATTAAAATTTTCTTCGATATTTCGCAAACCGCCGATGTCAGTATCGGGTCGGTTTCAGCCGGACTTTATGTGAAAATGGTATCGAGTGCAGCAGGGCTTGTGGTTGGCGTTTTAGCTTATATCTGCCATAGCTGGTTAAATATTAAAGTGGGCAAAATTGTCAACAGAATGGAACGCAATGCAGTAGATTTTCTCGACTTTTTGAAAGAAACCAAAAAATGAATCTTCGACCTCAAAATAAAGTGAAAGCGGAAATTTTCACTTCTTCCATGAATGACATTATGTTTTTCTTGATGTTATTCTTTATTATTGTGTCTACGCTTTTGAGTCCGAATGTGATTAAACTGAATTTACCAAGTGCAAAAAACACACAGTCGATTCACAAAAAGGAAATTTTGCTATCGGTAAATAAAGATGTACAATACTTCGTGAACAACAAGCAGGTACCTTTCGAAAGGCTTCAATCGGTTTTAGCGGCCGAGATCAGCAAAGATCAGGATTCATATATTGTTTTGCGTTGCGATAAGACCCTGACTGTTCAGCAACTGGTTGATGTGCTTGAAATTGGCAATAATCTGAATGTGAAAATGATTTTAGCCACCAAAAAAGAATAACTTATTCGTTCGTATCAGAACATAAAATTGTCTTCTTGTGTTTAGTCCTTTCTAACTTTAATATTTTCGGTTTTAACCGCTCGATAATGATTTCCTTTAAAAATATAAACAGTCATTTTTTTGCAGCAACAGGTACTATTTTTATCTGTTGCCTCATTTTTGGCCTGTTTCATTTCGACCTTTCGGGAGATAGTGCAGGAGAAGATCCATCTTCGCAATTGTCCGATGCCGAATTAGATAATCTTGAGCTTCATTTGGAAGATTTTATGTCCGATGATATGATGACAGGGGAAATTCCTGCAACAGATTATGAAAAAACGCCTGTAACAGATCAGATTGATAATGCCACAAAAAGCGTATCGAACGATAAAGAACCGTTTAAAATCGCTCAGTCGGAACAACAATTGCCCAATGCAGCCGAAGAGCAGATACAGGAAATACCTGTTGTAGATACGGTGATGAAAAGAATTGAAGTAGTGAAGGTGTTAAAAGTGGATACGGTAAAATTACTTCCCGAGGAACAGGCAATCGTTGCAGAAATACGTGAAAAATCGCAAATTAGTCCCTCCGGTAATGAGAATAATGACTGGCGACGGAAAGAAATGGAGAAATACAGATTCTATCAGAAAAACTACAGAAATATCCGCAATTTCAAGAAAGTATATCCTTACGCGTTGAAAACAAGGGAGATCATATCTGACTTAAACAGCCAACTCAGTAGCATGTCGGATGATTCGGAACGAAAAAAATTGATAAAAGCAACCGAGAAAAAACTTTTTCAAGAATATGAAACAGCGGTGCGTACCATGTCGACTTCACAAGGCAAACTTTTACTTAAATTAATTGCCCGCGAAACAAATAAAACAGGCTATCAGATTATAAAAGAATACAAAGGCGCATTCTCGGCAACCTTTTGGTATGGAGTAGGCAGAATATTCGGCACAGATTTAAAAACTGAATTTCACAAAGAACAGGAAGATTCAATCATCGAAACCATCGTCGAAAAATATAATGCCGACGATTTATATTGATGTTTATCCTGTTTCCTTTTCGGACAATAGTAACTTCTTACTTCGTGTCAGCAAGAAAACCCGGCGTTTTCTTGCAAACGCTACTTAAACTCAATCATGAACTCCGTCAGGCTTTTTGATGAAGGCAACCCGATTTTTTTGCGAATACGATAACGTCCCACTTCTACCCCCTTGAGTGAGATGTTCATCAGGTGTGCAATGTCTTTGCTTGAAAGATTGAGGCGAAGATAAGCGCAAAACCGCAAATCGTTTGATGTGAGTTCGGGATATTTCACGTGCAGGTTGCGGAAAAAGTTTTCGTGAATACGGTCGAAGTTGGCACGGAAAATAACCCAATCGTCTTCCGACGACAGATTTTCGTCGAGCAGGCGGATGAGTCTTTCATAATATTTATTGGGGTATTGTGAGCCCAACATGTTTTTCTGAGTCATGACTTCTTCTTTAATATTGACCAGCATTTCATTCTTTTTGATAATAGTCATGGTCGATTCGGCAAGTTCCTTGCTTTTGAGCGTTAATTCCGACTCAAGTTTTTCTTTTTCGAGCGCCATGATTTGTTGTTCACGCTTTTCAATTTCCTTTTTGCGAATTTCCTCCTGTTCGCTGTGTATTTTTTCCTTTTTAATCCAAAATATATGTTTCAGGTATAAATAAATGCCATAAATAAACAACAAAAACAAAATCACGTAAACTATTTTTGCCGTATTGCTCAGATAAAAAGGCGGGCGCACCTCGAAACGATAACTTATTTCATCCAATTTAAATCCGCTTTTTGATAAAACCTCAACCTGTAAATTGTATTTTCCGTAAGGCATATAATTGTAAGTTACCTGCGAAGATCCGACAGGTTCACTCCAGACTTTATCCAACCCTTCCATTTTATAACGGAAATTCAGGTTGTTGAGTTGTGAATAATTCGGGTAGAAAACCGTGAATACGAGATTATTTCGTTTGTAAGAAGTGGCGGGCGGCAATGAATTGGATAAAGTCAGGTAAATTATGTCTTTCAATTCGGCATCGCTTGTTTGTACCGATTTCAGTTGTAAACGTGTATCTTCTTTCTCCTTTCTCAAATCACCGCCGTAATGGTAAAGCGCCAGCCCGTTTTCGAGGGTGAAAAAACATTCGTCATCCGAAACCGGAATAATATTTTGATAATCGTCGACTGTCTGGTTTCTGAACAATGAATATTGAACTATATCCACTAATTTGATGCCATGATTTGTTATCTGTACCAATGCCGCTTCGCCATCACAAATAAACCAGTACATGTCCGATTTAAAATGGCACACGCGATAAGCCTGCGAAAAATTTCCGAGATTTTTGTTTAATTCATCGTGTGGGATTATTTTTTTCTCAATATCGTCGAAAGTATAAAAACCTGTATGGTCGGTAAATACTACCCGGTTATTCACCGAAAAAACATTGATATTATATTTATTTTTATGATCCAGCGAGTTGTAGGTGTTAATGTTTTCAATTTTTCGTAAATCAGGGGTCAGTCGGATTGCGTATAAACCCTGATGCAAATGACTTGCCCAAATGGTGCCAGTGTAATCAATTTCGAGGTAGCGTATGGGGTTCACGAAATTTTCGACCGAATGGCTAAACTGCCATTTTCCGTTTTTTTTCAGATAAATGCAAAGATCGGTATAAGTGCCCTGTACAAGGACTTCTTGCCCGTGAATAATGCCTTTTCGGATACACATTCCTCCTTTAACGGAAGGGTAAATAATGTTGGCGTTCCTATTTATAATTTCAAAAGTTTCTTCATTGTTTCCGCAAAAATGCTGACCATCAATAGCTGCCATATTCCAAACCTGCCCTTTGATTTTTGGCTCAAGCCGAACATCGGTAACGACCCTTTTTTGGTTGTCGTACAATGCGGAATACAAACCCTGATTAGTGCCGATATATAAATTCGGAGCCTGGTAACTTAAGGAATAAATGGCGCCGACTGAAGGACTGAAAGAATGGATATAATAAATGGATGAATTCAGTTTTATCAGCGAGATGCCTTTGTCGAGGCACAACCACAAATTATTATCTTTGTCGCAATACATTCCCAAAACAGTGTTGTTCTGCAATACATTCGAACTGTTAAGTGTCCAGCGTTTCTTTCCGTCTTTTGAAATAGCCGTAACTCCGTTCAGAATTGTACCTATCAAAATTAAACTATCTTTCGAGATGATAGCTCTGTTTACGTCTGCTTTTCTTAGCTCTTCATCGGCATCGGTTTCGAAACGAACGATGTTTTTACCATTGAACAAAAACAATCCATCCGATTTGGTTACGAGCAAAGCATTTTTTGAGTCATAAGTGAGCACGCTTATCACAGGGCTCTTCAATTCCTTATTGATTAACGGTTCAATTCCGGTTGTTTGGAATTTGAGTAAACTAAATCCCGACTGGTTTGTGTGGGTGTAAATTTTGTTGTTGTACAAGTTAAAAAACAAGAAAGTGTAGGGACACCGGAAGCCTTTTACGTTTTTTTTGTCGTAAGTAAAATAGGAAGTAAACGATTGGAAGATGATAGTCCCATTGAAATCGAGGATGTTCCAGATTTCGTCATTTTGCATTTTATATTCCTGAAGTTGGTTGGATAATGAAGTGTATTTCAGGCACCCGTAAATATCTTTTTCAAAATAGCCGAATTCCTCGAACGAACCTATATAAATGCGGTCGTTTTTATCAACCATGAGTGAACGTACCAATTTATTTTCAGGCAGTTTGTTTATATCCCATATCGTTCCATCGAATTCAAGCAAGCCCTTGTTGTTCCCAAAATACATTATGCCATCACGAGTTTGACCTACTGCCCAGTTTTGATTCGATGCATTATAGTCTTTTTTTTCAAACTGACTGACAATCGGTGTAAATTCTTGATTAAAAGCTAATAAATTATTAAAAAAAAGAATTACCGAAAAAATAAAACGTGTTTTGCGGTTCATATACTTTGATTGACAGGTGCTTTCTCGTGATTTTTAATGCAAATTAATAAAAGTTATTTGATATCTCAAAATTAAATGTTATGAACGTACTCCCAAAAATCAATATAATTTTAGAAGCCATGATAAATTTTATTCAAATTAAACCACATAGGCTCGGGATGCAGGGTTTCCAACTCCGGCAATTTCGACGGAATCGTAATTTCGTCATCCCTGAGTTCTGTCGGCAGCCTACCGTTTTCTGTTTAACTGCCGACAAGCAGTTGCTTTGTGGTCGGAACTGCTAACATCACAATGATATAAGAATAATTTACTACGTGAATTCTATGTGGTTTAGACACAGGTATATAGACGAATTAATCTATATAGTGTTTGCAAGAAAACGCCAATCTCTGCGTTGCACTCACATCAAAAACTACTCATCCCGCCTTGGCGGGACTCCGTGTTTTTGCTGTTTCGTGCGCCTTGACCTTGACGTTTTCTTATCAAACACTGAGTTTTCTTTCAAGCACTATATAAACTCGACTGTATCCCAACGCCAAAATGTTATATTTTGTTAATGCAATAATAATTTAACATTATTTTTTTGTTTCCGAAAATAGCAATTTATAATTTTACAGACCAGTCTGTCTATTGTTTTTTTTTGATGAATTGATTATAACAGGAAATTTATTGGGGGAGAATCATTTAATATGTTGATTATGAAAATTTTCAATGAATATGACAAGTTTTTATCTCTGTAAATAAAATTGAAATTCAACATCATTGTAACTACTCAGCACCCTAATAAATTTGATTATAATTAGCCATTTAGTTGATTGTTATGTATNNTGGGGGATAATGAAACAATCCCCCAACCTTTTGATTTTCAGTTCGACTTTGTCGAACTGAAAATCAAAAGGTTATAAAAATAAAGGGTGCTGTGTAGTTACACATCATAAACCGTAAAAACAAGTGTTTGAATTGTATTCTTTTAATCTTGAAACATAAATTTTCATGGAAAATAATACTCTTAAATTATTAAAGTCGATGTATGGCTTTAAATTGAGAAGAAACTTTATTGCCAATCAACGGAATACTCAAATTTATAATGTTCAACTTAAAGAAAAAAAATCATGAACAACAAAAACATTAATTTAAGAGCAATAAAATCATTGTATGGTTTTAAGTTAGGTCGAAAATTGATCGCTAGTCAAGTGGATTCACAACTTTACAAAAAAATTGTAGAAGGTGATAGTCCGAGTATGAAAACTATAAGAATCAAGAAATATGAGTGGGCAACCACATTGATTAACCGAGTCATAGTAAACATTGACAAAAAATACATCTCAAAACAGAGCGTTGACCGCTTGCTCGATGTGTTGGTTACTGGTGCATTTCATGCCGATATTGAAGCTTATCAAAGGGAGAGAAATAAATTCGCGTTAAAATACGGCATCCAACCCCCCAGTTTCTTGGTCATATCTCCTACACAACGTTGTAATCTTCAATGTACGAATTGTTATGCCAATAGCGACAGTAAGACGGTGCCACACTTATCGTATGAGGTGCTCGACCGGATTGTAAAGGATTTTCGGGATGAAACCGGAGGTCGCTTTATTGTTTTGAGCGGAGGGGAACCTTTATTGTATAGGGATGGAGATAATACTTTATTCGATTTGTTCCAAAAATACCCTGATATTTTCTTCATGTTTTATACCAATGGGACTTTAATCAACAAAGAAATAGCAGGAAAATTATATCAATTGGAAAATGCAATTCCTGCTATTTCAGTAGAAGGGTTTGAAAAGGAGACCGATCACAGAAGAGGACAAGGGGTTCATAAAAAAATTCTTCAGGCATTTGAAAATCTGAGGAGTATAGGTCTGCCATTTATAATTTCGGTTACTGCAAGCAACGAAAACACAGATGTTTTGTTATCAGACGAATTTTACAAGTACTATTTTGACGAACAAGGAGCCTCTTTTATGTGGTTATTCCATGTTATGCCAATCGGGCGCGGTAAAGCGGCATTTGAAGCAGTGCCTACCCCCGAAGCGAGACTTAAACTTTACCGTAAATGGGAACAACTAACCAAAGAAAGAAAATATCCTGTCGCCGATTTCTGGAACAGCGGTGTTCTCACGGATGGATGCATTGCGTACGGACGCATGGGAGGCTACTGTTATATTGACTGGAATGGCGATATAATGCCTTGTGTTTTTGTGCCTTACACTGTTGATAATATTAACAGAATTTATGCTGAAGGAAAAACACTTTGGGATGCTTTGAATTCCGATTTCATGAAAAACGGACGGGAATGGCAAAATAAAACACAACTGGAAAACAGAAAAAATCCCAATAATTTACTTATGCCTTGCTCTATCCGCGATCATTATAAAAATTTCAAAGAAAACATCATAACTTCAGACACGAAGGGTTCCGACTCAATTGCTGACGAAATCCTTCATGACCCAGAATATTACGAAAATTTGGTCAAATATGATGAAGAATTAAGTAAGATGACTGAACCTGTTTGGGAAGAAGAATATCTTGTAAAAGAAAAAATAAAAGTATGAGTTTCGTTGACGTAATGTTATTATCCGAATCAGTTGAAATTTTCTCTTCCCTCTATAAATTCCAGGTAGACTAAACATTTTATTGTCAAATTCAAAAAACAAACCAAAGAAACAGGGAATAAATCAGAGTAACTACTCAGCATCCTAATAAATTTGATAATAATCAGCCATTTAGTTGATTGTTATGTTATTTAAACTCTTTGCCACGGAATAGCTAAACCTGACTACCGCGCAGGCAGGTTTAGCCACTCCGTGGCATAAAATAGTTTTTCAACAGACCCTAATTAGCTGATGATAAAACAATTTTGCTGAATTTTCGGAGACGGTGGTCTTGATTTTTATACTAACCCGCTTATTAATCGTATATTTTTATGTAAGTTTGCAGTCCAAAATATATCAGGAATAAAAGAGTAAGACGCAAGTAATTAAAAATTTGAGCCTTACGCCTTTTTTTGATCACTAAATGCAAAATACGAAATAATGAGTAATTTTAAACGAACCACCGTAACTTCAGCGCTTCCTTATGCGAATGGACCTGTACACATTGGCCATTTAGCGGGAGTATATGTTCCTGCCGATATTTATGTACGCTATCTCCGCCTGAAAGGCGAAGAAGTGCTCTTTATCGGCGGTTCCGACGAGCACGGAGTTCCCATTACAATCAAAGCTAAAAAAGAAGGGGTTACGCCGCAGGATATTGTGGATCGTTATCACGGAATTATCAAAAAATCATTCGAAGATTTTGGTATTTCGTTCGATATTTATTCGCGCACCACTTCCAAAACACATAAAGAACTGGCTTCTGAAATTTTTAAGACCATCGAAGGAAAAGGTGGTTTTATTGAAAAAACAAACGAACAGTATTACGACGAAACGGCTCAACAATTCCTTGCCGACCGCTATATCACCGGTAAATGTCCGCACTGTGGTAATGAAAATGCGTATGGCGACCAATGTGAATCGTGCGGAACTTCCTTGAACCCAACAGACTTGATCAATCCTAAATCGGCCATCAGCGGTTCGGCGCCTGTGATGCGTGAAACCAAACACTGGTATCTCCCACTCGATCAGCACGAAGCATGGTTGCGTCAGTGGATTTTGGAAGACCACAAAGAATGGAAACCAAACGTGTACGGACAGTGCAAAAGCTGGCTCGACATGGGTTTGCAACCGCGCGCTGTAAGTCGCGACCTCGACTGGGGAATTCCCGTGCCCGTAGCAGGCGCCGAAGGAAAAGTGCTTTATGTGTGGTTCGATGCGCCCATTGGTTATATTTCGAATACCAAAGAATTATTGCCCGACACCTGGGAAAAATGGTGGAAAGACCCTGAAACACGCTTGCTTCACTTTATCGGAAAAGATAATATTGTGTTCCACTGCATTGTTTTTCCGGCCATGTTGAAAGCCGAAGGTTCGTATATTTTGCCCGATAATGTTCCAGCCAATGAATTTTTGAATCTGGAAGGCGATAAAATTTCCACTTCGCGCAACTGGGCAGTTTGGTTAAATGAATATCTGGAAGATTTCCCCGGAAAACAGGACGTATTGCGTTATGTGCTGACAGCTAATGCCCCCGAAACAAAAGACAACGACTTTACCTGGAAAGATTTTCAGGCGCGCAACAATAACGAGTTGGTAGCCATATTCGGCAATTTTATCAATCGGGCATTGGTGCTTACTCAAAAATACTACGATGGCAAAGTGCCGGCATTAGGCGAATTGACCGACTACGACAAACAAACTTTAGAGGAATTTGTAAACGTGAAAGCTGATGTGGAGAAATTCCTCAATAATTTCCGCTTCCGCGATGCTCAAAAAGAAGCTATGAATCTGGCGCGTATTGGCAACAAGTATTTGGCCGATACCGAACCTTGGAAAGTAGCCAAAACCGATATGGGACGAGTGGCAACTATTATGAACCTGAGTTTGCAAATTGCTGCAAACCTGGCCATTGCTTTCGAACCGTTTTTACCTTTTACTTCTAAAAAATTACGTGCCATGTTGAATTTGGAAACATTCAATTGGACTGATTTGGGAAAGATTGATTTATTGAAAGCAGATTCGCAACTCGGAACGCCCGAATTATTGTTTGAGAAAATTGAAGACAAAGTGGTGGAAGCACAGGTTAAAAAATTACAGGACACGAAGATAGCCAACGAAACTGCCAACTACAAAGCTACTCCCGTCAAAGAAAATGTGGCTTTCGACGATTTCATGAAAATGGATATTCGTGTGGCTACGGTGCTTGATTGCCAAAAAGTACCCAAAGCCGACAAACTGCTTCAGTTTAAGTTGGACGATGGCATGGGCGAACGCACTATTCTTTCGGGAATTGCCGCTTCGTATCCCAATCCCGAAGAGCTGATTGGTACGCAGGTTTGCTTTATTGCCAACTTCGAACCACGCAAACTTCGCGGTGTGATGAGCGAAGGCATGATTCTTTCGGCCGAAGATGCCGATGGTAAATTAGTCCTGATTCAACCGAAAGTGAAAGTTACAAATGGGGTTGAAGTGAAATAGTTTGATGAGCCTAAGCTGCCTAACAATTAATGAAAATATCGATTTTTTTTAAAAATGATTTGGTAACTCTCCTATTCAGGTTACTGATTGCCATTGTTGTAGTCTGGATATTGCGTTGCATGTTTTACGCGTACAATGCCGACCTACTTCACATCGATAACTGGGGAAGCGAGTTGCCCTCGTTTCTGAAAGGTTCATTCATTTTCGATGCTTCCAATCTTGTTTTTACTTTCAGCTTGTTTGTGGTTTTATCGCTGCTTCCTTTCAAATTCAGGTCAAAGAAAACTATCCTGAAATGTCTTCACTTTGAAACAAATTATGTAAGTTTGTGGCGCTGATTATTAAAGCCAATATCCAATGACACAAAAACAAAAAACAGCTCCTGCACGTCTGCTTTCGCTCGACGTAATGCGGGGTATCACTATTTCGGGAATGATTATGGTGAACAATCCCGGAAGCTGGGGTTCTGTTTACGCTCCGCTCCGGCATGCCAAATGGGACGGATTGACGCCCACCGACCTGGTTTTCCCGTTTTTCATGTTTATCATGGGTGTTTCCATGTATTTGTCGTACAAAAAATTTGATTTTAAGATATCGAAACAGACTTTCACCAAGTTGTTGCGTCGTTCGGTTTTACTTTTCCTTATTGGATTGGCTATTGGTTGGTTTAGCTTATTTATGCGCCAACTGAATGGGTTGCGTGGTGAAGAAATGACTGTTCTTGCTAAAATTTGGGCGGCAATTTCCGACATAGAACACTTGCGTATTTTGGGCGTTTTGCAGCGATTGGCGTTGGTGTCGTTTTTTGGTTCATTGACTGTCCTGTTGGTGAAACCTAAACGCATCCCGTGGCTGATTGGTTTTATTTTGTTGTTTTACTGGATATTGATAGCTGTTACAAATAGTTATGCAGCAAGCAATGACAGCATTATTGCCATCATCGACCGCGCTGTGCTGGGCGCAACGCACATGTATACCGAAACGTTGGCCGATGGAACTGTGATTCCATTCGATCCCGAAGGTATATTAAGCACTTTGCCGGGAATTGCTCATGTTTTGCTCGGCTTTTGGGCAGGAAAACTGATTTCGGAAACCAAAGATTTAGGAGGAAAAATTCAGAGCCTTTTTATTTTCGGAACTATAATTTTATTTCTCGGTTTTTTGCTCGATTACGGATTCCCAATCAACAAAAAAATCTGGAGTTCAAGTTTTGTACTTACAACCTGCGGATTGGGTTCTTTGTTACTCGGACTGCTTATCTGGATTATCGATATAAAGCACAAAAAAAACTGGAGTGTGTTTTTCGAGTCGTTTGGCGTGAACCCGATGTTTATCTATGTGGTGGCCGCCTTTTTGAGCATTTTACTGGGTAATATAGGCTTAATGAACATGGGAGAATGGACTTCACTAAAAGGATTTATTTATGCCGAATGGCTTTCACCCGTTTTCGGTGATTATCTCGGTTCGTTGGTTTTTGCGCTTTGTTTTGTTATCGTTAACTGGTTTATCGGACATATTTTATATAAGAAAAAAATTTATATTAAGTTGTAGTGCCCCCACTCAATCTCCCCTTGAGGGGATGAAAAGTGTCTTTACAATTAGTCATATCAATTATTGTCGTTTTCTTTTTCCCCTTCGGGGTAAAGAACTAAAACCGTGAACATCGAAGAACTCCGCGAATATTGTCTCAGTCTGAAAGGAACAACCGAATGTTTTCCTTTCGACGAATTTAGTCTTGTGTTCAAAGTACAGGGAAAAATGTTTGCACTCATTCCCCTGGATAACCCCGATACACAGATTACATTGAAATGTGATCCTGAACGTGCAATTGCTTTGCGCGAAGAGTTTGAGTCCATAGTACCTGCTTATCATTTCAACAGAATGCACTGGAATTCTGTGATTATACACCCAACCATATCACGCGAATTATTGTGTGAGTTGATCAATCATTCTTATGATTTGGTGGTCAAAGGATTATCCCGAAAATTAAAAGATGACCTGGATGTCTGTTAACAAACTCTTTTAATTCAACTTAATTTCTTAATTTTGCAACTTAATAAAATAATAGTTTATGCGAGTTGTGGTACAAAGGGTAAATCAGGCTTCAGTCGAAATCGAACATCAAATAAAATCATCAATTGGGCTCGGTTTATTGGTTTTAGTGGGAATCGAAGAAGCCGATACAACCGTTGACAGCGAATGGTTAGCCGGAAAAGTGACGGGATTGCGTATCTTTGACGACGAAAACGGCGTGATGAACCGTTCGGTTACGGATGTTGATGGCGAAATCCTGGTTGTCAGCCAGTTTACGCTTCACGCCATGACAAAGAAAGGGAATCGTCCTTCGTATATTAAAGCGGCAAAACACGAAACGGCTATTCCGCTTTACGAGCATTTTTGCAACGAACTAAGCCTGAAACTTGGCAAAGAAATACAAACCGGCACTTTTGCCGCCGACATGAAAGTAGCTTTGGTGAATGATGGACCTGTAACAATTTGGATAGACAGTAAAAATAAAGAATAAAAACCCTGCCCCCTAAATGTTCCGTTGGGGGACTTAAAAAATGATAAATCACACAATTTATGAGCAATAACAAAAATAATAGTAATAAAAATTCCCTTTTGGGGGATTTAGGGAGTCATATCCCCAACTTTATTACCTGCCTGAATTTATTTTCGGGAAGTATGGCCGTTTATTATGCATTTCAAGGGAATTATCCGGCTGTCCTACTTCTGGTTATCATTGCAGCCGTTTTCGATTTTTTCGATGGATTTGCAGCGCGATTGCTAAAAGCTTATTCTCCGATGGGAAAAGAAATGGATTCATTAGCCGATGTAATCAGTTTTGGTCTGGCTCCGGGCGTAGTGGCTTTTTCGTTGTTAAGCCAAAGCACATTGCCTCATTGGATAGCTTTTGCCGGATTTATTATTCCTGTTTTTTCGGCGTTGCGCCTGGCAAAGTTTAATATCGACGAGCGCCAAACTACTTCATTTATCGGTTTGCCAACGCCTGCCAATGCCCTTTTTTGGGTTGGATTGGGTTATTCTTTTTCCGGATTTTTGATTGAAAACAACTGGTTGGTACTCGTTCTGATAGTAGTTTTCAGCGGATTACTCGTTGCCGGAATTCCTATGTTCTCCCTTAAATTTAAAAATCTGGACTGGGGTAAAAATCAGCTTCAGTATATTTTCCTGATTGTTTGCATTCTGCTTTTAGCCTTTTTAGGTCTTGACGCCTTTGCGCCGATTATCATCTGGTATATTTTATTGTCAGTAACTACTGCGCTTTTTAAAAAATAAACCGCCTTATCCCTCTCTCCGTGTGAGGGGCAAGGTAATTCTTTCCTTTTTATTTTCCAATCCGACACGGATTTAGTATTTTTGCAAATTACAAACGAAAATAGAAAAGCAGTGTCGATCAGCATATCCAATCTTTCGAAAAACTACGGAACCCAAACGGTATTGAATAATATTGGTTTCGAAATTGGCGAAGGTGAAGTGGTGGGTTTTCTCGGTCCAAACGGCGCCGGAAAAACGACCACGATGAAAATTCTTGCCGGATCATTGTCGTACAACACAGGTTCGGTAAAAGTTTGCGGTTTGGAAGTGAAAATAAACACGCTTAAAACCAATGCGTTGATAGGTTATTTGCCCGAACAGAATCCGCTGTATCCCGAAATGTATGTGAAGGAATACCTGCTTTTTGTGGCAGAAACGCATGGAATTGACAAAGGGAAAGAGAAATTGGTTGATGAACTGATTGACAAAGTTGGTTTGCGACCCGAATTTCAAAAGAAAATAGGACAACTCTCCAAGGGCTACCGCCAACGGGTGGGACTGGCTCAGGCGTTAATTCCAAACCCGAAAGTGCTGATATTGGATGAGCCTACTACCGGTCTCGACCCAAACCAGTTGGAGGAAATAAGGAGTTTGATTCGCGAACTGGGAAAAGACCGGACAGTGCTGCTTAGTACGCACATTATGCAGGAAATCAAAGCAATATGCAATCGTGTGCTGATTATCAACCAAGGTGAAATTGTGGCAGATTATCCCGATATTTCAAAAATTAATCTGTTCGATGAGCATAATTTACAGTTTGAAGTGGAGTTTTTGCATGAAGTGGATGCAACTGCCATTGAAAAACTTAATGGAATTTCCAAAGTAAATACTTTAGACGAGAATCGCTTTGCCATCATTGCTTCGTCGGATATTCGGGCTGATATTTTTGATTTTGCCGTAAAAACAAAGAATAAAATACTGATGATAAAACCTGTGGAACGAAGCATGGAAGAGGTGTTCAGGAGTTTGACCAAATAATTTCAATTGATATTAATGACTGAATTACAAATTATTTGGCATCATTAAGAAAGGAAAACAAGATACAGAGCACTGCTTATGCTACCTGGGTAATTTACAAATGAGTTTTATATGAGTTGTGTTGTCGAATGTCTGATATTTAGTTTAATACACTCATTTAAATCAAACAGTTAATATAAGTTAATGGAAGAAACCAATTTCGACATACGAAACAACCAAAAAGGCGAAAAAGAGTTCGAAAACGCTTTGCGACCGCTAAGTTTTTCGGATTTCAACGGGCAGAATAAAATCGTTGAAAATCTGAAAATCTTTGTGCAGGCAGCGCGTATGCGTACCGAATCGCTCGACCACGTGTTGCTGCATGGACCTCCGGGACTGGGCAAAACCACGCTTTCGAATATTATTGCCAACGAACTGAACGTGGGCTTCAAAATCACATCCGGTCCTGTGCTCGATAAACCGGGCGATTTGGCGGGGTTGCTCACCAGCTTAGAGCCGAACGATGTACTTTTTATCGACGAAATTCATCGGCTAAGTCCTATCGTGGAAGAATACCTGTATTCGGCCATGGAGGATTATCGCATTGATATTATGATTGATAAAGGACCGAGCGCGCGATCCATTCAGCTGGATCTGAATCCATTTACTTTGATAGGAGCTACAACACGCAGCGGATTGCTGACGGCGCCATTGCGGGCGCGTTTCGGTATCAACTGCCACTTCGAATATTACGATTTGGAAGTGATTACCGGAATTATAAAACGGTCGGCACGCTTGCTCAACGTGAAAATTGACGATCAGGCGGCGGTGGAAATTGGTGGTCGCAGTCGTGGAACGCCGCGTATTGCCAACGCTTTGCTTCGCCGCGTCCGCGATTTTGCACAGGTAAAAGGCACGGGTAAAATTGACATGGAAATTGCCTGTTATGCGCTGGAAGCATTGAACATCGACAAATACGGATTGGACGAAATCGATAATAAAATTCTGAACACCATCATTGATAAATTCAGTGGCGGACCGGTCGGGTTAACGACTATTGCCACCGCTTTGGGCGAAGATGCCGGAACGCTGGAAGAAGTGTACGAACCATTTCTGATCAAAGAAGGTTTTATGAAACGCACACCTCGTGGTCGTGAAGTTACAGAATTAGCCTACAAACATCTGGGAAAAGTAAAATTGGGAGAAACAGGAACGTTATTTTGAAATATTTCATTAAAACTGTATTATCTTGTTGTTTTACAATATATGTACTATCTTTGCATTCGAATTCTACTTATAGAATTACATGATAATTTAAATAGACACTTTAAATTATCATGTAATTAATAAAACAGAAAGCAAATTAAATGTATAACAGAAAGCAAATATTTATAGGTTCGGAACAAGAAAGTATCTTTTTCTGGGGAGCACGACAAACGGGGAAAAGTACCTTGTTGAAGATGCTATTTCCAAATGCTTTGTGGTTTGATTTGTTGCTTTCGAACGAATACGAACGATTAAGCAAAAAGCCTGAGTTGCTACGCGAAACAATTTTGGCAAATTTGAATGTAAGTCCGGTTATTATTGATGAAATTCAACGAATGCCTGAATTATTAAATGAAGTTCATTGGCTTATTTCAAATCACAATGTTCGGTTTATTTTGAGTGGTTCAAGTCCGCGCAAAATACTTCGGAATGGAGCTAATTTATTAGGTGGAAGAGCTTTGAGATACGAACTTTATCCACTAATAAGTGTAGAAATACCCGATTTTGATTTAATAAGAGCATTGAATCATGGACTTTTACCCCGACATTATGACTCAGCAAATCCTCATAAATTGTTATCTTCCTATATTGGAAGTTATCTCAAAGATGAAATTGTTGCTGAAGCTCGCATTCGGAATGTACAAACGTTTTCAAGATTCTTGGAAATTGCAGCACTTACGAATGGCGAAATGGTAAACTACTCAAACATTGCTACCGATTGTGGAATTAGTGTACCAACAATAAAGGAGTATTTTCAAATACTCAACGACACATTGATTGGCAGATACTTACCTTCGTTTCAGAAAAGACCAAAACGAAGAGTAATTACAGCACCCAAATTTTACTTGTTTGATGTTGGGATTACAAATTACTTATTGAACAGAAGAAAAATTGAATATGGAACAGAATTGTTCGGCAAAGCATTCGAGCATTTTATTTACCAGGAAATATATGCACATAGTCGCTATTCCGATGTAAATTATCCGATGTATTATTGGCGAACTGCGTCACAAATTGAAATTGACTTTGTGCTTGGCGACCACGAAGTGGCAATAGAAGTAAAATCGACGAATGAGGCTAATCCTCGACATTTAAAAGGATTAAAAGCATTCGCAGAGGAATATGAAGTAAAAAAACTGATTTTGATTAGCAACGACCCAATGCCACGGTTGGTAGAAAATATCGAAATTCTACCATGGAAGATTTTCTTGGAACGTTTATGGGCTGGACAAATAATATAACAAAATAACAAATACTAACTTAAAAGTCCCCTTTGGGGGATTTAGAGGCTATATGAATTTATATATTTACAACACATTAAGTCGAAAAAAGGAACTTTTCGTTCCCATTCACGAAAACAAAGTGGGCATGTACGTTTGCGGTCCAACCGTTTACGGCGATGGGCATTTAGGCCATGCGCGTCCTGCCATTACGTTCGATATTTTATTTAGATATCTGACGCATTTGGGTTACAAAGTGCGTTATGTGCGCAATATTACCGACGTTGGTCATCTTGAAAATGATGCCGACAGCGGCGAAGATAAAATTGCCAAAAAAGCCCGTTTGGATGAACTGGAACCAATGGAAGTGGTTCAGTATTACACCAATCGTTACCATAAAGCCATGGAAGTGTTGAATGTATTGCCGCCAAGCATCGAGCCTCATGCTTCGGGACATATCATGGAGCAGATAGAGTTTACGCAGAAAATTCTTGATGCCGGTTTTGCTTACGAAAGTGAAGGCTCGGTGTATTTCGATGTAGAAAAATACAACAAATCATACAATTACGGCAAACTTTCGGGACGCAATATCGAAGACATCCTCGAAACAACCCGCGACCTTGACGGACAAAGCGAAAAACGCCGTAGTGTGGATTTTGCACTGTGGAAAAAAGCATCGCCCGAGCATATCATGCGGTGGAAAGCGCCCTGGAGCGAAGGTTTTCCGGGTTGGCATATCGAATGTTCGGCTATGGGGACAAAATACTTAGGCGAAGAATTTGATATTCACGGCGGTGGCATGGATTTGATGTTCCCGCACCACGAATGCGAAATTGCGCAAAACAAAGCCGGACTCGGCAAAGACAGCGTTAAATACTGGATGCACAACAATATGGTTACCATCAACGGTCAGAAGATGGGAAAATCGCTGGGCAATTTCATAACGTTGGAAGAATTTTTTACCGGAAATCATCCGTTGCTCACGCAGCCTTTCAGCCCGATGACGGTTCGTTTCTTTATTTTGCAGGCGCATTATCGCAGCACGGTGGATTTTAGTAGCGCTGCGCTCGAAGCATCCGAAAAAGGATTGAGCCGTTTGATGGAAGGCTATGCCCGCTTGCAAAAACTGACTCCGTCGGCTGCTTCATCGGTACAAACTGCCGGACTTCGTGCCAAATGCGAAGAAGCTATGTGCGACGACCTGAATACGCCGATAGTGATTTCACATTTATTCGATGCACTGAAAGCCATTAACTTGATTCACGATGGAAAAGAAACAATTTCGGCTGCTGATATGGAAGAATTGAAAGCGGTTTTTAAAACATTTATTGAAGATATTTTAGGTTTAAAATCCGAAACTGAAGCGTCATCCGGAAATGAATCCTATAAAAAAGCCATCGATTTGTTGCTCAACATGCGTCTTGATGCCAAACGCAACAAAGATTGGGCTACCAGCGACAAAATCCGCAACGAACTGACTGCGCTTGGATTTGAAATAAAAGATACGAAGGACGGGTTTGAGTGGAAAATTTGAAAAGGTACTAGTATGCTAATTTGCGAATGAAAACCGAAGGAGAAATCATATTATATCAATCCGAAAATTCTACTCAATTAGAGGTGCGAATTGAAAATGAAACGGTTTGGCTGACACAAGCCCAAATGGTTGAATTATTTCAACGCGACGTATCTGTTATATCACGGCACATTAGTAATATTTTTAAAGAAGGCGAGTTGGATAAAAAAAGCAATTTGCATTTTTTGCAAATTGCTTTATCAGACAAACCTATCATTCTATATAGTCTTGATGTCATTATTTCTGTAGGTTACAGAGTAAAATCAAAAAGAGGCACACAATTTCGGATTTGGGCAAACCAAATTCTGAAGCAATATTTGCTGAATGGGCATGTTGTTAATCAGCGATTTGATAGAATAGAAAAAAAGATTTTGGAACATGACCAAAAATTTGATTTGCTCATTAAAACATCGCTTCCACCAAACGAGGGTATTTTTTATGACGGGCAAATTTTTGATGCATGGAAATTTGCTGCCGATTTAGTGAAATCAGCCAAAAAATCAATTGTTCTGATTGACAATTATATCGATGAAAGTGTTTTACATTTATTGTCGAAGCGAAATACAGGAGTAAAAGTGATTATATACACTTCAAAAATATCCAACCAATTGCAACTGGATATTGATAAATTTAATACTCAATATGAACATATTGAAGTAAAAGTATTTACAAAATCGCATGATCGTTTTTTGATTTTAGACAATGAAACGGTTTATCATATTGGAGCTTCGCTCAAAGATTTGGCTAAAAAATGGTTTGCATTCTCAAAAATCGAACTGGATGCAACTGAACTAATAAATAAAATTCAATAACAACTAAAAACCACCTCAAAATTCCCTTTCAAGGGGGTAGGGGTCAATAAAAAATGGAAACAACAAGACAACAAAAAATAGCGCGGATGTTGCAAAAAGAATTGGGAGAAATCTTTTTGTTGTACGCCCGCAAATTGCAGGGAACGTTAATTACGGTAACTGCCGTTCGTATTAGTCCTGATTTGGGAATCGCCCGTACACATTTAAGCATTTTCCCGAGTGAAAAAGCCCCTGCCGTTTTGGAACAGATAAATGCCGACACCAAAGCCATTCGTTTCGATTTGGGCAAACGGGTTCGTTTTCAGTTGCGCATTGTTCCCGAACTTTATTTCCATGTGGACGATTCTTTGGATTATATCGAGAATATCGATAATCTCTTGAAAAGCGATCCGCCTTCGCCATTGAAAGAAGGCGAAGTTATTGAACTGGATTAATATTCCGAACAACCCATGTCGAATCATAACTCAAAGATGCAAAGCAAATTGCGCGGACTTTCCTTTTCGTTAAGGATAGCCCGCCGCTATTTGTTTTCGAAAAAATCGCACAACGTCATCAATGTCATTTCAGGCATTTCAGCAACCGGAGTTGCCATTGGAACGATGGCATTGGTAGTGGTTTTGTCGGTCTTCAATGGCTTCGAATTATTGATTTCGGATATGTTTTCGGCTTTCGATCCTGATTTAAAGATTACACTTTCGCAAGGAAAAACATTCGATCTGAATGCCAATGAATTTGGGCAAGTCCGCCAATTGAAATCCGTCGCAGTTTTTACCGAAGTTGTAGAAGAAAATGCTTTGTTGCGCTATAAAGACAAGCAAATGCCGGCAACCATTAAAGGAGTCTCGGATAATTTTTCCAGGCTTACAAACATCGACAGCATTATGTACGACGGAACTTTTCAACTATACGATGGAGCTTTTGAGCGGTCTGTTATAGGGGTCGGTGTGGCAAGTATTCTCGGACTGGGAGCACATTTTATCGATCCGCTGTACATTTATGCCCCTAAAAGAACATCGAATATAAATCTGTTACGGCCGGAGAAAAGTTTCAATCAGTTGGGAACTTTTGTGTCGGGAATTTTTTCGGTGCAGCAACTTCAGTACGACGACCATTATGTTTTGGCGTCGATAAATATGGCCCGTGATTTATTCGAATATGATTCTACCACGGTTTCGTCGGTCGAATTAAAGTTAGCTTCAGGGGTCGATCAATTAGATGTCCAGAAGCAAATTCAGAAGTTGCTGGGTAATAAATACCAGGTAAAAAACCGCTACGAACAACAGGAGAGTTTCTTCAAAATCATGGAAATCGAAAAATGGATAACCTATTTGATTCTCTGCTTTATTTTGCTCATTGCCAGTTTCAATATTATCGGTTCGCTTTCAATGTTGATTATTGATAAAAAAGCGGATATTCAAACCCTGCGAAGTCTGGGCGCCGACAATAAGCTGATTCAAAGAATTTTTCTGTACGAAGGTTGGTTGATTTCAGTAGTTGGAGCATTTTCGGGGCTGATTTTAGGAACTTTAATTTGCCTGGTTCAGGAGCATTTCGGTATTGTAAAATTAGGTTCGGGTTATGTGGTTGATGCTTATCCTGTTGTTACTAATTTCTCGGATTCCCTGTTGGTGTTTGTTACCGTGCTGTTTATGGGATTTCTGGCGGCTTGGTATCCGGTTCGATATATCAATAAAACAAACCCGAATTAAAATAATATGAATTTCCGTTTTATTCCCTACTTCTGTTGTAACAAGCTCACTTACGACCGACCTCGTCCGGTGAGCCTACAAACGACTTATTTTTCGAGCGAAGCGGGCGTAGTCTTGACTTTTTTGCTTACTTTTTTGTGTTAAGACAAAAAAGTAAGTGGGGATTTAGGGGCAAAGCCCCTGTTATATCGAAATTTAGAGTTTTAGGCAATCTAACGGATAATCATTTAAAATAACTTTATTTTTTATTCGTTATTTATCAAAAATTTATCGATGAAAAACCTCTCCGTTATATTATTGTTTTTGGTCGTTTCATTTGCGTCCTGCAAAACAAACGATCCTGATTTTGAATATACATACAATACAAACCCAAGATATACCTGGGGTTATGCAGAATTTTTTGGAGCGTATTATAAAGATTATGAAAATTCCAATAACGTAATTTCATTGTCCTTGTTTTCCGATTCTTTGTTTATCGACGACGAAGGAAATTTGGATGGAACAGGGCAATACTTGTTTATTGAGGATCTGTTTATCGCTTCAACAGACACTATTTTGCCCGAAGGCGTTTATTCTGCAAGCAAAAGTGGCGATCCCTTTACGTTTTATCCGGGCGAATCGTTTGGAGTTGATGAGATGAAATATACAATTGGCGCCTATATTTATTATATCGAAAAAAACAGCGCTTTTTCTACGATAAAATTTATCGACAGAGGATCCTTCACCGTAAGTAATATAGGTTCGAAGCAAAATATAACATGTAACTTTGTGTTGTCCGACAGCACGGTACTGAATGGGATGTTCAATGCACAATTACCTCACATCGATCAATCTGCCACTACGCCATCAAATGCGCCACGCAAAAAGCCGGCTTTGAAGTATCCTTTTTGAACTGATCGGAGACGGCAGTTTTGTCGCCAAACAATGTTACCTGTGCCACCCAGCGGATATCATCCGTTTTGTTCATCGTTTTTCTTCGGCTTATCGAGGAAATGAACCAAAATATAACCAACATCTACGAAGGCAGGAACAATTCCTACAATGAACGCTTCATTCTCTTGTTCAACAATAAAATAGATAAGCAACGCTAAACCAACAACCGACCACAATATCCCATTCTTTAGGTTCGATACGGTTTTTGCTTTTTGGGGTTCATCAAAAAAATGTTCCGGTACGGTTTGACCCATTTCTAACGATTTCAGGTAAATGTCGTGCCGCCGTTGCGATTCTTTGTCGCGGATGTTGCCTTGAATAACCAGTACAATATCAACAAAGAGGAAAGGCAGGAGAACAATCATAACAATAGCAGCCGGATTTAATGGCATTTCTCTGCGATTTTCGGCGTCGATACGTTGCATTTCCAATTCCTGTTCCTGCCTTTTCAGTTCGAGCAATTGATCGGGCGATAATTTTTGATACAAAATTGAATCCTTCTCTGCTTTGCTAAGTTCGGTTTTGAGTAGTTTTTGCTGCGAGTGCAACGCAGAGATGGACGTTTTCTTGCAAACACTATTTAACTTTTTAGGAGGGTGAAACGCTGGAATGTTATAGCTCAAAGTGTTACAAAAAAATAAGGGACACAACATGTTACGTCCCTTATTTTTTGAAGTTTTGATTTGCATCCGCTCATTTGAGATTTCCTTCGGCAATCAGGTACTCGGCAATTTGAACGGCGTTGAGGGCGGCGCCTTTTTTGATCTGGTCGCTGACACACCAGAAGGTGATGCCGTTGGGGTTTGAAATATCTTTGCGGATACGTCCCACATGAACAGGATCTTTGCCCGAAAGGAATAATGGCATAGGATATTTCTTTTCGGACGGATTGTCGATTACTTCAACACCCGGAGCTGCTTCGAATGCTGCACGGACTTCTTCAACCGAAAGCGGACGTTCGGTTTCTGCCCAAACACTCTCGGAATGAGCCCGCAGCGCGGGTACGCGTACACACATGGCGCTTACTTCCACATCGGAGTGCATGATTTTGCGTGTTTCGTGGTACATTTTCATTTCTTCCTTAGTGTAACCATTGTCGGTGAATACGTCAATTTGTGGAATAAGATTGTATGCCAACTGATAAGCAAATTTGCTGACTGTGGCCTGTTCGCCTGCCAGCACCTGACGATATTGCAGATTCAGTTCGTCCATCGCTGCTGCACCGGCGCCCGAAGCCGCCTGATATGTAGATACATGGACACGTTTGATATGCGACAGGTTTTCGATGGCATTCAACGCCACAACCATTTGAATTGTTGTACAGTTGGGATTAGCAATAATACCGCGCGGACGAAGTTTAGCATCGGTAGCGTTCACTTCGGGCACAACCAGCGGAATATCCGATTCCATCCGGAAAGCAGATGAATTATCAATCATAACGGCTCCGTATTTGGTAATATCTTCGGCAAATTCTTTTGAAATACCTGCGCCTGCAGAGGTGAAAACAATATCGAACCCTTTAAAATCGTCGCCGTGTTTAAGTTCTTTCACGGTGAGTTTTTCACCTTTGAAGTCGTAAACACTACCCGCACTGCGCGATGAGCCGAAAAGACCCAGTTCAGTCAATGGGAAATTGCGTTCGGCCAACACACGCAAAAATTCCTGGCCAACGGCGCCGCTTGCGCCTACAATTGCTACTCTCATTGTTTTGTAAAATTATAATTTGGTTCTTAATTTATTGTTTATATCTTTGTAATCCGTATGGCTATAATCTGAAATCATATTGTCCGATTTGGGCTACAAAAGTAATTCATTTTAATAGAATTAGCAACATTATGAAAATCCAAATGTTGATTTTTTTGATTTTTTCGCCGATTTTTTTGATTGCACAAGTCAATGAATCGTTTACGGATGGTGATTTCACTAACAATCCCGAATGGTCAGGCCTTACATCAAACTTTATTGTGAACGGCTCGATGCAGTTGCAATCCAATGCTGCAAGCGCTTCGACTTCTTACCTGTTTACAGCCTCCGAGGCCTTTAACAAGGCCGTATGGGAATGTAAGGTTAAAATTACCTATACTACTTCGTCGTCCAATTATGCTTCGATTTATATTGTGAGCGATAATACCGACATATTAAATGGCTGTAACGCTTACTATGTTCAGGTGGGCGGTACAAATGATGAAGTTTCTCTGTTCGTTCAACAGGGAACGAAAAAAACAAAAATAATTGATGGTTCTGATAAGCGGACAGATGGAAATCCGATAGAATTACAAGTAAAAGTTACCCGTGATGCCGACGGCAATTTTGAACTTTTCAGCAAATTATCCACAGAAACGGTGTATTTTTCGGAAGGAAAAACACAAAATACGCTCATAACGAATTGTAGTTATTTTGGCTTGCTTTTCGCCAATACCTCAACAACAGGTTCGGCCTATTATTTCGATGACATAATAGTAACAGGAGAAAAAGCAGATGACAAGGAAGCTCCCGTATGGGAAAATGTAAGTTTTCAGGGAAATGACAAACTGCGGTTGACTTTTTCGGAAAAAATGAACTTCAACAATGCGCATTTCGAAGTCGATAACGGAATGGGAGAACCTTTAGAAGTTGAAATTCAGGCAGATCAAAAATCGGTAATACTTGGGTTTAGTAAATCTTTTGAGAAAGGAATCATCTACACGGTTCGTGTGACCGGCCTGGCTGATATGAGCGGAAATGGACTTTTAACAAATTCGAAAATCATCGGAATACCCGAAGCCATTGAGCCGGGCGATTTGGTTTGGAATGAAGTAATGTTTGAAAATCCCGCCAACTCGGTGGAATATGTCGAAATTTACAATAAATCGGACAAGGTGCTTCATCTTGGGGCGACCATTTTTACGACCAGAAAAACCGATGGAACACTGAGTACGGAAAATAAAATTCCCGAAAATACGCTGATAGCTCCTGCATCCTACCTGGCTCTGTGCGCCGATGTGGATTCGTTGAAAAATTATCATAACGTACCGGCTGAAAGCAATATTGTGAAAACATCGTGGAGCGCGCTGAATAACGAAAAAGCGACAATTGTTTTATGTAACAATGCAAAGGATACCATTTACGACGAACTGACCTACAATGTGAAATGGCATCATGTGTTGGTAAAAAATCCCAAAGGAGTAGCGCTTGAACGTATCAACCCCGGTTTGCCGACCCAGGATGCAGTATCGTGGCATTCGGCAGCATCGGAAGTAAATTACGGGACTCCCGGTTATAAAAATTCACAATACAGGGAACTAAACCCAAATGAAAACCCCGAAAGATTTGTATGGACTGAACCCGAAGCATTTTCGCCCGACAATGATGGAGTGGATGATATTTGTTTTATCCGGTATGCGTTAAACAGCAACGGTTATGTGGCAAATGTTTTGATTTTAAATGCCGTGGGAGTAAAAGTATGTGAGTTGGCGAGCAACTCTTTGCTTCAGGCAGAAGGATTTCTGACCTGGGATGGAAAAACAGATAAAGGAAAGAATGCAAATGTGGGAATTTATATTATTTATTTTGAAATATTTAATCCTCAAACTGGGGCAAAAAAGGCTAAAAAATTGCCTATCGTTGTGTCATCCAGATAATTTTGATAAATTAACACGAGATAATCCAACAAATCAGCTATCTTTGCAGTCGTTTTTAATAATTTCACCACAATAGGCACAATAGACTAATTAAACCACGGTTTATCAATTTTGATTTTGTTTTTGTGGAAAAAATAATGATAAAAATAAAATCTATGTGAAACAAACACAATATATAAGTTGACTATTGTGTTTAATAAAAAATTTGAATGGAGAAAGTAAGTTATGCGTTGGGGTTAAGCTTAGGAAACAATTTATTAAGCAGCGGGATTGATCATATCGATTACGTGAAATTAGCCAAAGGAATTCAGGATGTGCTGGAACACAACAAACCGGAAATAAGTTATCAAGAAGCACAGACAGTGATTAATGAGTTTTTTGAAGCTGTACAAGCCAAAGCAAGCGAAGGAGCCATAAAAGCCGGAAAAGATTTTTTAGCAGAAAACGGAAAACGTCCCGAAGTGGTAACTTTAGCCAGCGGATTACAATATGAAGTATTAACCGAAGGCAAAGGCGCAAAACCCAAAGCAAGTGATAAAGTAAAAGTACATTATCACGGGACATTGATTGATGGAACAGTATTTGACAGCTCTGTTAACCGTGGCGAACCGGCTATATTTGGGACGACTCAGGTGATCAGCGGTTGGGTTGAAGCCTTGCAGTTAATGCCCGTAGGGTCAAAATGGAAACTCTTTATCCCTTCCGATTTAGCTTACGGAGCACAGGGGGCCGGACAAGCTATCGGACCGCACACAACGCTCGTTTTTGAAGTGGAGCTGCTGGCAATAGTATGATTTCTTTCCCCTAATGGAGGGGATAAGAAGGTGGGCAATCTCCTATATTTAAAGTGAAATTTAACAACATAACAATATCCTAATGAAAAAAACATTTTTAGTGCTTATGGCTTTGAGCGTAATCTTTGTTTCGACGGAAGCAAAAGAAAAGAAAGCTAAAAAACCGAAAAAAGAAGCTGTCATCGAAAAAGTCTTCAATAACGCTGTCGACTCGATGAGTTATGCGTTGGGCATGAATGTAGGAACCGACTTTGCAAAAAATCTCAGTTCTATCCCCGGTGGAAAATCAAATATCGACTTGTTAATCAAAGGTTTTTCGACAGCGATGAAAGGAGATTCAACTTTGATGACACCCGAAGCAGCCAATGAATATTTTAGGAATTATATTGGCAAAGCTCAGGCAATTCAAGCAGAAGAGAGAAAATCTGCCGGCGAAAAATTTTTAGCCGAAAACATGAGTGCGGAAGGCGTTAACGTAACTCCTACCGGTTTGCAATATAAAGTGCTTACTGCTGCCGAAGGCAAAAAGCCGCTTGCACAAGATACTGTAAAAGTTCATTATGTTGGAACGCTAATTGACGGAACAAAATTCGACAGTTCGATTGATCGTGGCGAGCCGATTGAGTTCCAGTTAAACCAGGTGATTAAAGGCTGGACCGAAGGCGTACAATTGATGTCGGTAGGGTCTAAATATAAATTCTTCGTTCCTTACAATTTAGGTTACGGGGAACAAGGCGCAGGAAACGGGATAATTCCACCTTATGCAACATTGATTTTCGAAGTTGAATTACTGGGCATTAAACCATATATTGAACCGGCGCCGGCGGTTGAAAAAATTGATCAATCTGTCGTGGAAACCAAGGCAACAAAAAGCACTAAATCCACAAAACCGAATAAGAAAAAGTAAAATTATATAATTATTAATTAAACAATCAAATGAAAAAACAAAGTATTTTTACAATTGTAGCCTTGTTTGCTATCTTAGTAATGACTTCGTGCAACAAATACGAAGCTAAAGAAGTAAGTATGAGCAGCCAAAACGATAGTTTGAATTACGCATTGGGGTTAGCCAATGGTAATGGAATCAAAAGCTATTATCTTTCAAAAGATTCCACCGACAAACCTATCGTTGCTTTAATGGAAGCGCTTGACGAAGCTTATAAAGCAGACGTTAACAAGGATGAAATGTACAAACTGGGTCTTCAAATCGGAAATTCATTCAAACAACAAAAGAAGAATGGGTTGATGGGTGATTCAACGCTGACGTTTAATAATAAACTTGTAAAACAAGGTTTGGTTAATGCCTTAAATGGCTTTAATGAAGGAATGACTTCGGTTCAGGCTGAAGAATATATCCGTACTGTGATGATGGAACTTCAGCAGAAAAAAATGCAAGCAGCGCCTCAACAACAAGCCCCGCAGGCTCAACCGGACTCAATTTCAAGATAAGTATATAAATGATTAAAAAAATTCAAAAATGAAAAAACTGAATATATTTTTCGCAGTGGCTTTGATAACTACTTTTATTTTCACCTCATGCGACAGTAATAAACCCAAGTTGCCAACGCTGAAAACTCAACTCGATAGTTTGAATTACGCTTTCGGTTTAGCCAATGGAAAAGGAATTAAAGATTATTATCTGGCTGCCGACAGTGCAAATGCCGACTCGCTTAAAGTTAAAATAGCCTCTTTACTTAAAGGTTTAAACGATGGTTTGAAAGGAGATGCCGATCAGGATAACGCCGAACTTATCGAACTCGGTAAAAATATAGGATCAGCTCTTAAAGAACAAACCAAAAGCGGATTAATGGGCGATTCAACATTGAAAGTTGATATCGATATTATCAAACAAGGGCTGGTAAATGGTTTAAAAGGCTCGGAAAAACAAATGACGGCTTCGAATGCTCAAATGTATTTGCAAACAACCATGCAGAAAATTCAAGCTCAACAAATGGAAAAACAATACGGAGCCAACAAAACAGCCGGAGAACAATTTCTTGCTACTAACAAAAGCAAAACAGGCGTTGTAACAACAGCAAGCGGTTTGCAATACGAAGTAATCAAAAAAGGAAACGGACCTGTACCTACCGAAACAAGCCGCGTAAAAGTACATTATCATGGTACCCTGATCGATGGAACCGTTTTCGACAGCTCTGTTGACCGTGGCGAACCGGCTGAGTTTGGCGTAAACCAGGTAATCAAAGGCTGGACGGAAGCCTTGCAATTGATGCCCGTCGGGTCGAAATATAAACTTTATATTCCACAGGAACTCGCTTATGGCGCTCAGGAACAAGGAACCATCAAACCTTTCTCGGTTTTGATTTTTGAAGTGGAACTTATTTCTATCGAACAATAATGATTTTAGGAGATTAAAAAAAATATCAAATTAACAAAAAGCCAAAGTTTGAATTAACTTTGGCTTTTTGTTTTTTCAAATGGTAAGCAAAAACACCACAAATTCCATCTTTCATTTCTAATTTATTGTAAAAATAAAATGTCAGCTTTCAATTTTCATTTATTTTCTGTAAATTTGCTGCCTAAATGACAAATTAAATTTGTTTATCATGGAAAAAATAGATCAATTGGATCGTAAAATATTACGAATTATTACACAAAACGCACGTATGCCGTTTAAAGATGTGGCTGAAGAATGCGGAGTTTCACGTGCAGCTATTCACCAGCGTGTTCAACGCCTCATCGATATGGATGTGATAACCGGATCGGGTTACACGGTAAATCCTAAAATGTTGGGTTTCCAAATCTGTGTATATATCGGAATTATACTCGAGCGGGGTTCGATGTACAAAGATGTTGTAGAGGAGCTTGAAAAAATTCCGGAAATTGTCGAATCGCAATACACTTTAGGTCATTATACTATTCTGATTAAATTGTATGCAAAGAACGATGAACATTTAATGCAATTGCTTAACGGCCGGATTCAGGAAATCCCGGGTGTGGCAGCGACCGAAACATTAACATCGCTCGATCAGAGAATTAAAAGAACAATACCGATAGAATAAAAACCGAACTTTCTAAATCCTTACCTCACCCCAACCATCTCCATCTGGAGAGGGAGGAAGAAGGGAAATTTTTGATAAGTACCGGAAAATATTGAATTAAAAATTTGAATTACAATTTGAAAAAAGGTCTTTAAATCCCCCAAAAACTACTTTTATGTTGTTTTTCTCCTTTTTGTGAGAAAGCCTCTTCGCTCTTGGCGAGGAGATACAGATAGGAATTTAAAGAGCTGGAGTTATATATGGAAACAGTTCTCAGCGGCATCCGTCCTACCGGAAATTTACATTTAGGAAACTATTTCGGTGCATTGCGCAACTTTATAGATATGCAAAACGAGCATAATTGCTATTTTTTTATTGCCGATTACCACTCACTTACCACACATCCCACTCCAAAGGACTTACATGGCAATGTACGCCAGATTCTGGTCGAGTACCTGGCAGCTGGCCTTGACCCCGAAAAATCGACGCTTTACGTGCAAAGCGATGTCCCCGAAGTAATAGAACTCTATCTCTTCCTGAATATGAACGCTTATATCGGCGAACTGGAGCGTTGTACTTCTTTTAAAGATAAAATCCGCCAGCAACCGCAAAACGTAAATGCCGGATTATTGACATACCCTACGCTTATGGCGGCTGACATCCTGATTCACCGTGCCACGAAAGTGCCGGTAGGTAAGGATCAGGAACAACATCTTGAAATGGCCCGTACTTTTGGCAACCGGTTTAACCGGCTGTACAATTGCAACTATTTCAGCGAACCGCAAGCTTTTAATTTCGGGAAGGAGCTGGTGAAAATACCGGGATTGAATGGAAGCGGGAAAATGGGAAAATCGGAAGGAGAAGGCAATGCTATTTTCCTGGCTGATGAACCCGAAGCGATTCGTAAAAAAGTGATGAAAGCGGTAACAGATGTCGGACCAACCGTACCAAACCAGCCCAAACCCGAAGCAATTCAGAACCTATTCCAGCTGATGCAGGTTGTTTCAACTCCCGAAACCTTGTTATATTTCGAAGAACAATATAATACCTGCCATATCCGCTACGGCGATATGAAAAAACAATTGGCCCAGGATATGATTGTTTTTACGGAACCTATCCGTGAACGTATTAAAGCCATTTCAGCCGACGAAGCTTATGTTTCAAGGGCAGCCCGGATCGGCAGGGAAAAAGCGCGCGAAAGCGCATCCAAAACCATTCGCGAAGTGCGGGAGATTATCGGATTTAAATCGTTCTGAAATAGTCTACGTTCAACATTGAATTTAGTCAATTATTTTATTCCCAAACAGTAAAAAACAAACCGAACGGTCTTTTAATAATTTCTTGATAAACGCACTTTAGTCTTTATCTGTAAACGCACCGTTAGAAACAACATTTTTAATAACTACCCAGCGCCCTTTATTTTTATAACCTTTTGATTTTCAGTTCGGCAAAGTTGAACTGAAAATCGAAAGGAAGGGATTATTCATACCTGCCAGTGGCAGGCAGGTTTAGCCCCTTCAGGGCAAAGAGTTTAAGTTGGGTGTGCTGAAATACTATTTTATGCCACGGAGTGGCTAAATTTGAATAACCCCCAGTGAGCATAGCGATACTGGGGGATGTTGAATA
>DIFH01000144.1:18309-32959 GCA_002427615.1 Paludibacter sp. UBA5753 | reverse complement strand
GAAACAGAAATTGTAGTGCAAAGAGAATGGTCAGTTATATTCAAAAACCTTGGATTTACACCTAAAAAACTACTATAAATTACTATATATCAGACTTATTATACTTTTTCAAAAGACTATAAGTACATAACAATCAACTAAATGGTTGATTATTATCAAATTTATTAGGGCGCTGAGTAGTTACAACTCAAGACTTTTAGATTTATTCAGAAAAACAAAAAAGGTACACGAATGTACCTTTAAAATTTCATTTTCAAATGAGGAATAAATTATTTGTCAAAATCGCTTTTGGCGTGTGACCCATCGCAAAATGGTTTGTTATTACTATGCCCACAACGACAAAGATGCGGATCTTTCATTGTTTTTTCTTCACCCGAAGGCATTACGATATTAAACTCTCCCGATAAAAGATAAGGGCCTCCTTTGTGAACCTTTATCACTGAATTTTGTACATTTTCCATATTCTCCAATATTTTGTTTGTTAGTAATGTTGAAACAAAACAAGTAAAGAAAGGTTCTGATATCTTCTAAATTTAATGGTTTTTTAATTTTGAACGAAAATTCAATAATCTCCGCAAGTCATCGGATGACAAATTAAAATTCTGTAATCTGCCAAAATAAAGTCAGCCGATAACCATCACAATATTAACGTTTAGTTGCGGGTTTATTGGATATATTAAAAAAACAGGATGCTTTTTAGAAATAGTCAATATTTATTTAGTTAATATATTTATCCCGATTACAAAATCAATCCTTTCCGGTTAGAACCTTGTTCATCAATTTGAAAATGAACTTTTTTTATATTGATTAAACCAATGTTTTTTTGTAGTTTTGCATCCCATAATCAAACGCAAATACGGAATATGGAACGCAAAAAAATTAAAAGAGCTTTAGTATCTGTTTATCATAAAGATAAACTCGATGTAATTATCAAAACCCTTTACGCCGAAGGAGTTGAGTTTATCTCCACCGGTGGCACCCAATCTTTTATTGAATCGCTCGATATTCCGTGCAGCGCCGTTGAAGACCTCACCGGTTACCCTTCAATTTTAGGAGGAAGAGTAAAAACACTGCACCCGAAAGTTTTTGGAGGAATTCTTTCGCGCCGTGATATGGAACAGGATAATGCACAATTAGCCGAATACGAAATTCCTGAAATTGACCTGGTGATTGTAGATTTGTATCCTTTCGAAGCCACTGTGGCAGCGGGAGCCGACGAACCGACTACCATTGAAAAAATTGACATCGGAGGTATTTCATTGATTCGGGCTGCGGCAAAAAACTATAAAGATGTGGTGATTGTGGCGTCGCAGGATCAATATGAAGCGTTGTTGGATTTAATTAATGCCAATGGCGCTCAAACAAACATAGAGGAACGGCGCTGGTTTGCCAAAGAAGCTTTTGCCGTTTCGTCGCATTACGATTCGGCCATTTTCAACTATTTCGATGGAGACGAAAAATCGGCGTTCCGCATGAGCGAAAATAATCCCAAGGTGCTTCGTTACGGTGAAAATCCACATCAACGCGGGGTGTATTTCGGGAAATTCGACGAAATGTTCGAACAAGTACAAGGGAAAGAAATTTCGTACAATAATTTACTCGATATCGATGCTGCCGTTAACCTGATTAATGACTTCGAGGATATTACTTTTGCTATTCTCAAACACAATAATGCCTGTGGAATCGCTTCGCGTCCGGTGCTGGTCGATGCCTGGCTCGATGCGCTGGCAGGCGACCCTGTTTCAGCTTTTGGCGGCGTATTGATTACCAACGCCATCATTGATAAAGCAACCGCTTTGGAAATGAATAAAATTTTCTTTGAAGTGGTCATTGCTCCCGATTACGACTTAGACGCCATCGAAATCCTGAGCCAGAAGAAGAACCGCATTATTCTGATTTTGAAAAATGCAAAACTGAAAACACAACAGTTTCGTACATTACTCAACGGCGTGTTGATGCAGGATAAAGACATGCATACCGAAACAGCGGAAGACATGAAAGTAGAAACCGAAAAAGCGCCAACCGAACAGGAAATCGAAGATTTGATTTTTGCCAATAAAATTGTAAAACATACGAAATCGAACGCCATAGTGTTGGCAAAAAATAAACAATTGTGTGCAAGCGGCGTGGGACAAACTTCGCGTGTCGATGCGTTGGTACATGCTATCGAAAAAGCCGAATCGTTTAAATTCGATTTACAGGGAGCCGTTATGGCATCCGATGCTTTTTTCCCGTTTCCCGACTGCGTTCAGATTGCAGCCGAAGCCGGAATTACATCTGTCATTCAGCCCGGCGGTTCGATTAACGACAGCAAATCAATTGAAAAATGTAACGAAAAAGGACTGTCGATGGTAACAACCGGATACCGTCATTTTAAACATTAAATAGATGGACAATTTTCTTATTTACGATTTACGATTTAAAGTCTTTTCGCAAAATTGTAGCAGAAAACTAAGTTTTTTAAAAAAAATAATTTGAAATAAAGAAAGAAAATGGGATTATTTTCATTTACACAAGAAATAGCTATTGACTTAGGAACAGCCAATACCATTATCATTTACAACGACAAAATCGTAGTGGATGAGCCTTCGGTAGTCGCTCTCGACAAACGTACCGACAGATTAATTGCCATAGGCGAAAAAGCCCGCCAAATGCAGGGAAAGGAAAACGAAGGAATTCGCACGGTGCGTCCATTGCGCGATGGCGTAATTGCCGACTTCTTCGCCGCAGAATTAATGATTCGCGGTATGATTAAAATGATTCCAACGAAGAATCGGTTGTTTTCCCCATCTCTCAAAATGGTGGTTTGTATTCCTTCGGGAAGCACCGAGGTCGAAATTCGTGCAGTACGCGACTCATCGGAACATGCAGGCGGACGCGAAGTGTACATGATTTATGAACCCATGGCTGCCGCTATTGGCATTGGTATCGATGTGGAAGCTCCTACGGGATGTATGATTGTCGATATCGGCGGCGGAACGACCGAAATTGCCGTGATTTCGCTGGGCGGTATCGTTTCGAATAAATCCATCCGTATTGCCGGCGATGATTTGACTCTTGATATTGTAGAATATATGGGACGTATGCACAACATCAAAGTAGGCGAACGAACTGCCGAATTAATCAAAATCAATGTAGGCGCCGCTTTAACCGATCTGGAAGATGCGCCTGAAGATTATATAGTTCGCGGACCAAACCGCATGACCGCTTTGCCAATGGAAGTGCCTGTTTCGTATCAGGAAGTAGCCCACTGCCTCGAAAAATCGATTTCGAAAATAGAGGCTGCCATCCTGAGCGCTTTAGAGCAAACGCCTCCCGAATTGTATGCCGACATCGTTGAAAAAGGGATTTATCTTGCCGGTGGAGGCGCCCTTTTACGCGGACTGGACAAACGTTTGACCGATAAACTAAACATCCAGTTCCATATTGCGGACGATCCTTTGCGCGCTGTTGCACGCGGAACCGGTATCGCATTGAAAAACGTGGATAAATTCTCATTCTTAATCCGATAATAAAACATTTAACTAACGGTAAGTGTAAGACTAAATATGTTTTTTTAATCTTATACTTACCGTTTTTTTTAAGTTATCCATGAGAAACCTGATTAATTTTTTGATTCAATATAGTGTTGTGATTTTATTTCTTGTATTAGAGGTAATTTCATTCACCTTGATTGTCAATAATCAGGATTATCAGAAAAGTGTGTTTCTCTCATCGAGTAATTCGGTAATCTCCGGTATGTATAAAATTAATAATTCGGTGGTGGAATTTTTCAAACTGCGCGATGCAAACGATAACCTGTCGGAAGAAAACACTGCCCTGAAAAACGAGATAATCTTGTTACGCAATCAACTATCAACCTTACAACCTGAAAAAACCGATTCTATCCTTTTCCGTATTCCTCCCGAAATGGAATATGAATTTATTTCGGCCAAAGTAATCAACAACTCCACCAATAAACTACAAAACTACATTACCCTGAACAAAGGATTAAGGGATGGGATCAAAGTTGATATGGGCGTAATCGGCGATGAAGGCGTCGTAGGAATTATAAAAACTGTTTCGGACAAGTTTTCTGTGGTCATTCCTGTTTTGAACGATAAAATTAAAATCAACTGTAAGTTTAAGAAAAATAATTACAGCGGTCCTTTGCAATGGCCCGGGGTGGATTACAGGTATGCCGAATTAAAGGATATAGCCCGCCACGTTGAATTTTCGCTTGGCGATTCGTTGGTAACCAGCGGATTTACCAATACTTTCCCCGAAGGTATCCCCGTGGGCACTATTGAAAATTTCAACATCAAAGAAAGCGAAGCATATTATAATATCAAAGTGAAACTTGCCGTTAATTTCCGTACGCTTTCACACGTAAAAGTTATTAACTATAAAAATTACAACGAACAACGAATCTTAGAAAAAGCAGCCGAAGAATAAAATGTTAACAGTAATTCAAAACATATTGTCTTTCATTATCTTGGTACTTGTTCAGGTGCTGGCGCTGAATAATATCCAGTTTTTAGGCTTTATCAATCCTTATATTTATATATTATTTATTCTTTCGCTACCTGTTAAATTACCTCATTGGGTTACTTTGTTGCTCGCTTTTGTGCTTGGGTTAACCATTGATGCCTTTTCGAACACAATGGGAATGCATGCTTTTGCAACCGTATTGGCGGCATTTTCAAGAGGTGGCATTATTAAACTTTTCACGTCGATCGAAGAAGGCAGCAATCCGGTTCCATCATTTTATACATTTGGGGTAGGCGCTTATATCAAGTACGTGGTATTTATGGTTTTACTGCATCATACTACCTTGTTTCTCCTCGAAGCATTTTCATTTGCCAACATCTGGGTGATATTTTTTAAAATTATATTAAGCTCGTTCGTTACAATTTTGCTTATTTTAGGCATACGTTCGTTCAATCGAAAATAAATTATGATAAACGATACACTTCAAAACAGAAGATATGTGATTGCCATTATCATGTCGGTTGTGATAGTTGTGTATATACTTCGGCTATTTTCCATTCAAATTATTGAGACAAAATACAAGGAAGGCGCTGAGAGTAACGCTTTTTTGAGAAAAACACAGTTTCCTCCGCGTGGACTCATTTACGATCGCAACCACACTTTACTCGTTTACAACAAACCGGCTTACGATATAACCTGTATCATGCGCGAAATACACGATTTAGACACTTTATCGTTTTGTCGTGCCTTGAATATCGACAAAAAATTTTTTATAAATCGCATTGCTGAAATCAAAGACCGCAAAAAAAATCTCGGTTATTCGTCGTATACCCCTCAGGTTTTCATGACCCAGTTAGATATCGAAGATATTGCCACGATTCAGCAATCGATGTACAAATATCCGGGCTTTTTCATTCAGAACCGTACGCTTCGCGATTATGCTTTTCCCAATGCCGCACATGTATTGGGAAATATAGGGGAAGTATCAAAGAGACGCATCGAAAATGATGAATACTACAAACCGGGCGATTATGCCGGACGCGATGGGATAGAATACACTTATGAAAATACACTTCGCGGCGTAAAAGGAGTTGAAATATTGCTGCGCGATGCCAAAGGCAGGATCAAGGGGAAATATAAAAACGGGGAAAAAGACATTCTCCCAATTGCCGGTGAAAACCTGACACTTACTCTTGATATACAACTTCAGATTTTAGGGGAGAAACTGATGAGCGGAAAAGTGGGTAGTATTGTTGCCATCGAACCTTCAACCGGCGAAATTCTGGCAATGGTTTCCAATCCGGCGTTTAACCCATCAATACTTGTAGGACGGCAACGTTCGAAAAACTATATCGTCCTGTTGAACGACCCGACTAAACCGCTTATGAACAGGGCAACACAAGCGCAATATTCCCCGGGGTCTTCCTTTAAACCCATCCAGGCTTTGGTTTGCCAGCAAATGGGCGGTATAACCGAAAAAACGATTTTTAGTTGCAATGGACCCGAATCTTCACCGGTGAAATGCACGCACCATCATGGCTCGCCTGTAAGTTTGTTAAACGCCATTGAGCAAAGTTGTAATCCTTATTTCTGGAATGCTTTTCGGACAACGATAGAAAAAGATGGCTATGGAGTGAAAAATAATATTTTCAGAAACAATTATGATGTCTGGGTCGACAATGTGAAAAGCTTTGGATTGGGTGAAAAATTTACCGACAGCGATATCTATGAACAATCGAGGGGTTATATCCCGACTCAAAAATATTACAACAAAGTTTACCGGAGTGAAACCGGTTGGCGCGCCATAACCATTCGGTCAAACTCAATCGGGCAGGGTGAAATATTGGCAACTCCGCTGCAATTAGCGAATGCCATGTCTGTTATTGCCAATATGGGTTATTACATTACACCGCATTTGAATAAAAGCGACTCTATGAAAACCAAGGTACACAGGTCAAAAGTCGATGAAAAGTACTTCCCGATTGTGGTTGAAGGCATGTCCAGAGTTTTTGAATTCGGGACAGCCCGGTTATCGAAAATAGAAGGGATAGATATGTGTGGTAAAACCGGAACCGTTCAGAACAGCCGGGGAAAAGACCACTCGATTTTTGTCGGATTTGCGCCGCGCGAAAATCCTAAAATCGCGATTGCCGTTGTGGTTGAAAATGCAGGATTCGGTTCCACTTATGCGGCTCCTGTTTTCAGTTTACTGGTAGAACAATACATCAAGGGAAAAATCGAAAGATTGGAACTTCAGGATAGAGTAACTAACATTGTAACCAACACAAATGTCAAAGAACGTTAGTATAAAATATGCTTTGGACTGGACAACGGTATTTTTTTATGTTGCACTGGTTTTTATGGGCTGGATAAGCATCTACGGCGCAAGTTACGAATTTGACCAATCCAGTATTTTCGACTGGAATCAACGCGCAGGTAAACAGTTTGTGTGGATTTTAACCGCCTTTGTTTTGGGAGGGATGTTGCTTCTCGTGGATTACAAAATGTATAATTTTTTCGCCTATATAATTTATGCAGCCATCATGCTGCTTCTTATTGTTACTATCTTTATTGCCCCCGACATCAAAGGTTCCCGCTCGTGGTTGGTACTCGGTCCGATAAGCTTTCAACCCGCAGAACTCGCTAAAATGGCGACTGCATTGGCGCTGTCGAAATTTATGAGTTCGTATAATTACAAACTCAAAAACTGGAAAGACCTGATTCCATTAGCCTTGATTGTATTGTTACCTTTCGTCCTCATTGTTTTACAAAAAGAAACTGGTTCGGCGTTGGTTTTTGCAGCATTTCTGCTTATGTTTTATCGCGAAGGTATGAACGGGATTATACTTTTACTAACCTTATTTGCGGTACTTTTATTTGTTATTGTAATCAGGTTCAGTATAATTCCCATTCAGGTTGATCAAGGCACGTTGGGCATTGTTTTATCCATGGGGCTAATTTTACTTGTTCAGTTTGTGTATGCTTTCTTTGTGACAAAACACAGAAAAGAAGCTTCGTTTTTACTGTTGGGGACATTGGGTTTGACCCTGATTTCCATCGTACTCAATATCTGGTTCAAGGTCAATTTTGATTATGTAGCTCTTTTTGTGGTGATTGCTTCTTGTATTTATTGGATTTTTGTTGAGCTTTTCAACCGTTTTAAAAAGTACTGGATGCTGGTTTTAATTTCTATCGGTTCAGTCGTATTTTGTTTTTCGTCCGATTATCTATTTGACAAAGTGCTTGAACCGCACCAGCAAATTCGTATCAAAGTGTTGCTCAACATGGAAAATGACCTTACAGGAGCGGGCTATAACGTAAATCAATCGAAAATTGCCATTGGCTCAGGAGGTTTCTGGGGAAAAGGTTTTTTGAACGGCACACAGACAAAACTCAACTATGTTCCCGAACAAGATACCGATTTTATTTTTTGTACCGTGGGTGAAGAACATGGATTTTGGGGTTCAACGCTCGTACTCGTTGTTTATTGGTTGTTATTAATGCGCTTGCTACGAATTGCCGAACGGCAACGCGAAACTTTCAACCGGGTATATGCTTATTGCGTGGCAAGCATTTTATTTTTTCACCTCATGATTAATGTGGGAATGGTATTGGGAATAATGCCTGTAATTGGCATTCCTTTACCATTTTTCAGCTACGGAGGCTCCTCGCTTTGGGGTTTTACCATTATGCTGTTTATTTTGCTCCGACTCGATGCTTCGAGATTAGAAAGAATGAGGTAAAACCTTGTCAGAATTGGCATCTCAGCATGACCCGCACATCCGATCGTCTGTTGCCTTGTATTTCTTCGTTTCCACTGCTTACGGTCTCACGGTCGTCGGCATAAACCGTTTGTGCCAATTTCAACCACATCGAAATCCGGTCGTTCAAATCATATTTCATATTGATGTAATACCTGCTCCCTTTTCCGTAATACATCGGGATGGAGAAGGCATATAGAATATCTTTTTCATACACGTAAAAACGGTTATCATAGTCCACGGCATCGAAAAACAGATAACGAAAATCTATTTTTAAAGGAATAGACGTAAAACTGTAACTAACATCCTGTAAGGCGCATAACCCATATTTCATCGCGGAATGGTTTTTTTGAACCAAATTTCCATCAATGATATTTTTGAAACTGAAATTTCCGAAAGAATAATTCAACTGATAACGGATCGACCCTTTGTGAAGGGGAACAACCAAAGGCATGGTCTGGCCGGAATCAGATTCATTGTCTTGTTTCTCTTCGTACTTAAACCTCCAGAACATTGTCAAATCCCTTCGGGCTGCATAATCAATCTGCATCAAATAATCGCGTCCAACTGAAGGAGCATCTACCCCAAATTTCGGCCAGGGAAAGCGATAACTATCGGCATAAGCAGCAATTTTCCATTTCTTAAACGGATGCATTTCCATTCCCAAATAGAACCCGTTTTCGTTATTAATTCTTGAGCTCTCGGAAAAGGCAGTCGCATAAAAAGTATCATATTCAGGGGAGAAATAACGATTTAAAACAACGAAACTTACCTGCGATAAAGGAGAAAATGTTATTCCGTTCACTGTTGCCGATGCATAATGATTTGTCAGCGCCGTTTCACCAAAAAAATTGAATTTAGATAACCGGAAACGATAACTCAGTCCACCGGTTGTTTGTTCATCGCCTTTAAAATAGAAATGATTGTATGTCGCCGGTTCGGGTTCCAGGTTGTGATTAAACGCTGTGTGAACAATTGTAAAACCGAGTTGCAAATTCGCATGGGTAAAAGTTGTATTAAATCCTTCAACTTGCTCGTTAACAGTATTTTTCTTTTTAAATTCAGCGATAGTACGGTGTAGCCCTGTTTTGTAAATACTTGCAAAGTTCCCGTTCAAAGTATCGCCATCAATATTCTTATTGGAATAAAATACTGAAAAATCAAATTTTCCAAAACGCATCGTGGCTCCAGCCCCGCGAAAAAAATTACTTTCACTGGTCGAACTGTATTTTTTTAATCCTGTACCATGGGAATTTACCTTCAGAACATAAGATGATTTACCCATTCCAAACCCCGACCCAAGCACTAATCCCTGCCCGTAATTTGCCCTGAAGTCGCCCGCCACAATAGTTTTGACTTTACCTATATCATTCAGCTGGGCATGAAAGGAATAAAAATCGTATCCGGTATGTGAACTTCCCGAAAATTGTTCTCCGGCATCTTTCTCCATCGTAAATCCAAATTTTATTCTTTCTTTAAATCTGAACTGGTACTTCAGCGAATTATACAATGCCGAACCGAGATATTGGGTCGAATTGTCATCGGTTTTTAAATATCCGGCTTTTGTCTCGAGACCCCGGTCGACCCGAAACAATATCTGGTTTTTACCATATTTGAAAATCTCCTTTCCATAAATTTTTTGGCTTTTTACTTCGCTGTCTCCAACATAAATAAACGGCAACATCCTCCTGATATCGGTCATATCAAGTCCATCTACGAGCTGCAATTCATAAACGGTTTGAAAATTTCCGAAACGGTAGATATAAAACAAAATATTCTCTACCTGAATATCCGTGAGAAACGGTAATTTATCAAGTTCCTCTTTGGTTGCTTTGTTCAGGTTTAACGGGTTATACGAAAGTTCCATCAACTCTTCGTAAAACGATTCAAAATCTAAGGATTCATCTGTCTCGGCAGCATATTGTTCAAATATATCGGCAATAAATTGTTCGATTGTATTAGTTTTTTCCTGTGCTTTTAAATCCGTTAAAAGCAGAACAACCAGGCAAAATATATAGAGCGTAAACCGTTTCATAATAAAAAATGACCGGACAGTTATTTCTTGAAGGAATATTGGACTGATGCGATGGATACCAACCCAAGTATCGGGTGCAATTCACCGTTCAGGTGAAAAGTAAAAGAACCGAAATCAGACTTAAAACCAATACAGGGCACTAAATAATCGGTATGATAGGCTCCGGCTTTAACTGTGAGAAAGTCAAGTATGGAATATTCGGCTCCCATCGCTAAACGATAATTACTGCTTATTTCCTTGTCTGCCTGAACCCGAAAAGCCAATTCCGGCGATAAAAAATATTCGCAACCTAAACTAAAAATTGAAGGCAATTTTTTGACTGTATACGAGGTTTTAATATTGGATTGAAAAGGATTAAATGTTGAAAATCCAAGATGTAAGGCAGGAGTAAGGCTAACATTTAACCCTATTTGAGGGAAAAAAGACCCAAAGTATTTGTCAGCCGAGGCAAAGTATGCCGTTAAATAGTTAAGCTGAACCCCCATGGAAAATTTATTTGAAAAATTACGCGAGAAACCTATGCCAAGTAATATCTCGTTGTACAACGAATAACCGGAATAGGAAACCGAGAGTCCCGTGTTGACTAAATCGGAGGGTAAAACAAAATTCAGGCTTTTGGTTGACAATTCAGCAAGCAGATAACGGTTTTCGTATTGAAAACCAAAAGTCATATCAGCAACATAACCGATATTTGCCGGATTACCGAATGCCGACCAACCCTTTGAATCAGCTACCGAAGCATTTGCAATTGCACCGGTCGAAGGAACAACCGGTGAAATTTGAGCCGAAATTACAGTGCATCCCAAAAACAAAAAGAAAACAAGGATTAATCTTTTCATTTTACGCAAGATTATAGGTACGAAGATTGTAAATCTGTCATTACAATATCTTTAAGCCGGTTCAAAAATATAAAAAATATTACAATAAACAACTTTAACCATAAAAAATATATAGGAATGTCTGTTTCCTATCCATTCAAAAAATATTGAATTTGATATAAACAGCTGTTTTGCTGAAATATAATTCATAAAACAGGCAAATTATTCAATTTTATTTTTTATTTTTGCAAATAATGAAATTAAGTATTTTTAGTAACTACTCAGCGCTCTAATAAATTTGATAATAATTAGCCATTTAGTTGATTATTATGTATTTAAACTCTTTTCCCCTACGGGGCTAAACCTGCCTGCGGCAGGCAGGTATTCATAACCCCCAGTAAACGAAGCGCAACTGGGGGATAATGAAACAATCCCCCTCCTTTTTGATTTTCAGTTCGACTTTGTCGAACTGAAAATCAAAAAGGTTATAAGAATAAAGGGTACTGAGTAGTTACATTTATTAATAAACATATCTAAATGAGTAAATTACAATTTATTATTTCTTCGCTATTTAAAAAAAATAGAAAAGAGGTTCTATCTGAAAAAAGTTTAATCCGGCAAAATATCTGGCACAAAAAACAACATATTTCAGAAATGGAAAAAGAAATTGAAGCTGAGGAGGTCTTTGAAAAAATTGAATCGCTGCCTGAATTTCAGGCTGCTAATGCAGTGCTTATGTATTGGTCGTTACCGGATGAACTTCCTACACACAATTTTATCATTAAATGGAGTAAGAAAAAGCAAATGTTACTTCCTGTTGTGAAAGAAGACGAGATGCTTATCAAACCATTTTTAACAAAAGATGAAATGACTCAGGGAAGTCTGGGCATTTGGGAACCGTCCGTTCAAAAAGAATATATTAACAAAATCGACCTTGTTATTGTTCCCGGTGTAGCTTTCGACAAAAACAAAAGCCGTCTGGGAAGAGGAAAAGGTTTTTATGACAAATATTTTGTAAACAGACACATCATAAAAATAGGTATTGGCTTTGACTTTCAGTTAATTGAAAAAGTCCCAACCGATGCTTATGACATTAAAATGGATAAAATAATTACCAGATCCCGTATAATTGAATAATTCATCCGGTTTTTTTATCTGATTTTTCCATTCTTTTTAAACCAATCCAATGCCTCTGAAACAGCCTTATCAAGTGATTTCAGGGGCATTTCAAGTTCAGATTCAGCTTTTTGGTTTTTATAATATTCCCGTACAGTAAGTTGATTCAGATTCATGCTGCAAATTTCGGTTTTTACGCCGAACAATCTGACTAAATCACCTGCTTTCCCAGCCATTTCCAATAAAAAATCAGGCAATACAATCATTTTTTGCTTGTATTGCCCTACCTTGCTTTGAATTTCGTAAAATTCCTTGAATGAAAGATTTACACCAGATGTTAAATAGCGTTCACCGTTTCTGCCCTTTGTTAGCGCATTGCAAATAGCGGTAGCTACATCGCTCGCCGCCACAAAGTTTTTTCCTCCATTCGGCGCGAACATCACCAGTTTATTATATCCCATCAACATCAGTTTGCCGGAACTCGGTTTCGTGTCGTAAGCTCCGATCATAAAAGTAGGATTGATGATAACGACATGCCTTCCTGTTTTTTTCGATGCTTCTACAAAAAGTTTTTCTGCTTCCGCTTTGCTGCGGGCGTAAAACGAGTTGGAAAATGGAAATTGAATCGGCGCACTTTCATCCGATAGCCGGTCTTTTGTTCCGTAACCAATGGTATTCGCTGTGCTTACAAAAACCAACCGGTTGATATTTAATTCATCGGCCACGCGTATAATCTGCGCCGAACCACCGACATTTATTTTGCTGTAATCTTCGTAATGCAGCAAATCGGTTGCTGTAACAGCCGCTATATGAATAATGGCATCACAACCTTCGGCTGCCGCTCTCAATGTCTCATAGTTCGTAAAATCGCCCAAAGTCATTTCCACTTTCGATAAATCGAAATGTATATTCCGTTCGCTGCGGATTATGATTTTCAAATCATTTCCCCTGTCAAGCAGTTGTAACACCACATGGTGTCCCAACAATCCGTTTGCTCCGGTTACGAGTACTTTCATTTTCATTCGTTTATTTTGTAACTTGCTTATTGCAAGCGAGTGCAAATTACGCAAATTTTTTGCAAAATTATTGTCAAATTACCGATATAAAAAAACCGGTCTTGTTACGTTTTGTAACAAGACCGGTTAAATTCAAGTCCAAAGAATTTTATTTCAATTTTTTAGAAATCAGATTGTCAAAAGAATATTTACCGCTGCCGCCAATTACGAGCGACAAAGCCAACCCGAGAACAAGAATAAAATATTCGAATCCTTCGCCCGGCAGAACGCCATTCCAGTTCATAAAAAATCCGTTCTGGATATGTCCGCCCATGATCATGGCGCCGGTCATCATAAGGAAAATGGAGAGCGCCATAAAACGGGTACCTACTCCGAGAATTACGCCGATTGCTCCGACGAACTCAGCAAGAATTCCTAAAAATCCGAGAAAAACAGGCAATCCTAAACTTTCGAAAAATCCCAAAGTACCGGATATTCCGTATCCTCCGAACGAGCCCAATGCTTTTTGCATACCGTGAGGTAAAATTACTATGCCTAATGCAAGGCGTGAAACCAATAACGACCAATTTTGTACGTCAGTTGCGAAAAACTTTTTAATAAGCGTATTCATAATCATATTTTTTTAATTGTAGTTTGTTGATTTATATATATTTGATTTTACGATGTTTTATTTCAATTCATTGGGACTTCCATCAACAGTAATTTAACCTGTGAATTTGTTTTAATTTCAATCTCGGCAGTTTCGTTGACTCCCATTCCGTCGCGACGTTTGAGTTCTTTTCCGGCAATAGTTACATCTCCTTCAATTACAAATGCGTAAATTCCTGAATCCGGATTTTTCAATGTGTATTTTCCCTCCCAACCTTCATGTAAATCGCCAAGATGAAACCAAGCCTGTTGGTGAATCCAAACACCCGGATCATCGGGATTTGGCGACAAAATTTGATACAATTCATTAGGCTTTTCCAAATCTGCCAGCGAAATTTGTTCATAGCGCGGGGTAACATTCTTTTTGTTCGGGAAAACCCATATTTGAAGCAATTCCAGTTCTTTCTTTTTGTTCGGGTTATATTCACTGTGGAAAATGCCCGTTCCGGCGCTCATTACCTGCACTTCGCCCGTGTTGATAATTCCTTTATTGCCCATGCTGTCCTGGTGTTCTACGGTTCCTTTCAAAGGAATAGTAATTATTTCCATATTGTCGTGCGGATGTTTTCCGAATCCTTCGCCGCCTGCAATCCAATCGTCGTTCAGCACGCGCAATGCGCCGAAATGAACCCGTTCGGGATTGTAATAATTAGCAAAACTAAAGGTGTGATGCGTATTCAGCCAACCATGGTTGGCGTGCCCGCGTGTTTCTGCTTTATGTAATATTGTTTTCATTTTCCTGTTTTTTTACTTTAGTTTTTTGTAACTACTCAGCATCCTTTATTT
>DIFH01000144.1:2129-18190 GCA_002427615.1 Paludibacter sp. UBA5753 | reverse complement strand
TTTATTAGGGTGCTGAGTAGTTACAGTTTTTTTGATAATGCAAAGATACTATCATATTTTCGGCCGTTAAGTAAAGAAATCGGGTGTAGAATTGCAAAAATCAGGATAAAATTAATAAAATGCAATTATTATTTCACAATTATTGAAACTACATTCCCCTAGTTTTACAAGGAACAGGTGAAAGCATTGTCAATTAGTGTCTGCTGAAAAAGTATAATAAATCTGATACTAAATAAGTATGCAACAGCATGATGAAAACGATGGCAAAACCACGCAAAGCGTCAACTATGTGGAGGCGGGGAATGGATGATTCGGACATAGATTTGATTCTGACGCAAATGCAATTGAAATTGCATTAAAGTACAAGCCTCAACTCATTTTTTTAGTTCTTCATTTAATTTTTCCAAAGTTTTAAGTTTTGGAAAAGTTGAATAATATTAATCCTCGAGTACCCCGAACTTACCGTTATTCCAGTCGTCGTAAGCATCAACAATTTCCTGTTTGCTATTCATAACGAAAGGTCCATAGGGAACTATCGGCTCCTGAATCGGTTCGCCGCTCAGAATAAGTACAATAGCATCTTCGGTTGCTTCCAAATAAATATCCGTTCCATCGTTGGCAAACAAGACGAAATGATCGGTTGTAGCCTGTTGCTCGTTGATTGTTACTGCCCCTTCAACGATCATGAAACCTGTGTTATAATTCTCGGGGAACGAAAAATGAAGGTTCGCACCCTTTTTCAACCGGGCGTTATACATTTCGATGGGTGTGAAAGATCTGGCAGGACCCTTTGTCTCGTTGAAATTACCGGCGATGATTTCCACAACCCCTTTTTCGTCAGGTAAAACGACTTGTCCGAATTCTTCGCGACGAATAGGCTGGTAGTTGGGCGGACTCATTTTGTATTTGGCGGGCAGATTCACCCAAAGTTGTATCATTTGGAACAATCCGCCCTGTTTGCTGAATTCTTTTTCGTGATATTCCTTGTGCAACACACCCGAAGCTGCTGTCATCCATTGCACATCGCCTTCGCTGATAATACCTGAGTTCCCTTTACTATCCTGGTGAGCTATTTTGCCGTGGTAGGCAATGGTTACCGTTTCGAACCCGCGGTGCGGATGAGGACCCACGCCGCGTGGCGTATCAGAGGGTGGAAATTCTATTTTTGAACCGTAATCCAACAGGAAAAACGGACTCATACGTTGCACATTCATCGCTCCGTTTCTGGGGAAGAAGTTATGCACTCTAAAACCATTACCCACCATGTGAGGAGCCGGTGGTGGCAGGATACTTTCTATTGATCTTATTTTTTTCATTGTGTTTTTTGTTGAATAAACAATTGAGAGTGGATTTGGTTCGGAATAGTACAATCATCCTGTTCTGATAAAAAATAAATCCGTTAGTACCTTTCCCGTCCTACCGGATTTTTTAATTAAATGTACAAAGTTTCGCAAACGTCTGACGTACAACAACTTTAGTTTTCCTAATCACATATCGGGGAGGGCAGGTTTATAACACCTAACAGGTTTTTAAAACCTGTTAGGTATGCTTTTAACGGTAATTAGGATGTTTTTCTTACTTCGTTGATAATTTGTCGAATTAAACAAATTTCTTCAATTGAACTTGTTTCACTGAAAATCTGGATATTTAGCTAAGAACTTGCCGTATTGACACATTATGTCGATGTAAAAACTTTCAGTAGAAAATTTAAAATAACTCGGGTGATACGAATAAATAATTAATGTGTTTGTAGGCTTGTGTAGATGAATATTATTATCAATTTTTTCAGCATTTTTAAACAAATCATTAACAGCAAAATCATGTTGTTCCCCACCGAAACAAATAACAATATCGGGATTAAGAATATTTATTTCTTCCGTGAGATATTCTTTATAGAGATTGATATATTTTTTCAACTTCCCGTTGCTAATACTTGATTCACCTGCCTGCTTTTTACTTTCCACATAAGCAAATGGTATTTCGTTGAAACATTCCATTAACTCTTCGTGTGTTATATCCCAAAAATCCGCTGTTTTTCCATCTTTTACTGTTGAGAGTCCGTAGAGCACATAAGCAAGTTTCTTGATAAATGGAAATTGAAGTTGTCGGTTTTTTTCGTAATACAACCATTCACGTGAGTCACCACTCAATTCTTTGGGGTCTTTGAGCAAAAATAGGATTCGTTTTTTTGACTTGTCCCAAAGTTCATCGACATAATTTTTGTCGTGTCCGTATTTGTACATTAAACCATCGCTGCAGAATGCCTGATCTTCACCGTTTTCAATACTTTTAGCTTCCCATTTTTCAAATAAAACGTTTAACTTTTCGTTGTAATTTTCCATCTTTCTTAATTTTAAATTTATAATTCTAACTTGTTTATTTCCCGACGCTGCCGCACGATTGCATCGTGTGGCAATACTAAATAAAATCATTATCCCACGCGATACAATCGCGCGGGAGCATGGGGATTACAATTACTCCCTTTGGTCGTGACCGTTGGTTACCGGCAACGGACGCCAACTTTAGGTCATCTAATCAAATATCCGGGAGGACAGGATTGCAAATTCTTATAATACAACAAGCTGGGATTGCAAATCCCAGCAACGTGTGCCAACTTTTAATCATTTAAAGAACATCCGGCAGGATGGGGTTGATAAGGGAAATGAGAAACTTTCATTCCTGCATTTTTTAGTTTGTCTTGAAGAACAAACTTAAACCATGAGTACAAGTTTAATTTGTACTCCAAAATAAATTTTCCGTCTCGGAAATACAATTTTGTTTCTTGTTTTTCCGTATTTCAGTCTCTACTTTTCTTCAAAACTGAAAATGGTGCCTTAACTTGTGTCAATGTAGGTCGTCTTTTTCTTTTTTTTCGGCTTGCACCCAACGGTTTGCAGCTACATGCAGGCAGGGATTTTTAGCACTGACCTTCCTACTAAGAACAGAACTTTAATTTTATCACTTTCCTGTCCTACGAAGCACGAAACCCCTGCTTACGTGTAGGTGCTGTTGGCGATAGTGTTTCTTCTATTCGTTAAATATGTTTTCAAAGTCAAAGTCGTCAAATGTCAGTTTAATTGGTGTTTCGTCAAAAGGATAAATTGAATGAATTGAAATTTCATCGTCTTTCGTTATGGTGATTAAGTTTCTGTATCTAATTGAACTTGGGTAAGACCTAACATTAATTGAAGGACTATTCTCGATAATTTTTACTTTTCCATTATGGTAAAGAACTACTTTGTCAAAATACTCTATTACACAACCTTTGGGGACAATAGAGCTCGAAACGGGTCTGGTAAATAATTTTTTTGATTTTTCAAAATTTAGTAGAATATGATTTCTTGAAGTGAAATATAAGTCTTGCTTATCCTCTTTGTTTAAATTGATATTTATAAATTGTCCATCCTTAGTGAAGAAAAAACCTGAAGTGGAACTATTAAAGCAATAACTTACATCTTCTGCTTTTAAATTTGAATGTTCCATAAGTTGAGCCATTCCATATTTAGATTTACCAAATTCAGTTATTCTTCTTCTTTCAGATTGTTCATCAAATTTTGAATACTTTGGTTTATTGTCAATAATAGCTGTTTCATTTACAAAATATTCAAAATTATTATGCTCTTCGTAATTAATAACATCATAACTTGACCAACCTGTTCGTATTGATTTCTTTGCAACAGGCTTAGTTATTACTTCAAGTTTGTTTCTTTCATTTAAAAAATTACCGTGATATAATCCTTCACTATTTGCAGAAATTATTACTTCACCTGATTTTGCGTTAAGGTGAGTAATTTTTGCGTCAAACCTTAACTCAGGTTTACTTGGCTTCAAATGATAATTGTCTTGCGGATTAAGGTTTATTTCATAAAGTCCTTCTTTACATCCTAAATACATTCTCATTGCATAAAGTCTCATATCAAGAACAGGCATAGAAGGAACTTCTGAAATTATTTCAAAGTCGTCTAAATCGAAATCGATTGTAAATTTAATTTCATTTGTTGCTCGTTCCCATAATTTCATAAGAACATTTTTAAGCTCACCAACGCCTAAAATCATAAGTCCTTGTCTATTGCTTAAATAGTCATTTCTTTGAAATGAAAGTCTTATCAAATTCTCAAAATCTGGGTAATTGCCAACTAGTTTTCTTATTACTCTACTAAGTTCAGTAAAAGCAATTCTGCCGTCCTTTAAGATGAGAAATAAGTGTCCACCGTAGATATAGCTATCTATTGCTTTGACTTTTATTGAAAATTTAATCGTCTTCATATCTGACCTTTTAAAATTTTAATATGAAGTCTATCGTCAATGATTTTATCTTCAAGCCATTTGTCGACCAATTCAATGCTTGGTTCACATTCGCCACTATCAATTGGGTAGCCGTGATATGGGTCTGTCGAGTTAACAGGATTAGGGAAAAAAGATAATCGTTCTTCGTTTGACCCCATAATAAGTTCGCCATTGTCAAGAATTGAAAATAAACCATTTCTGTCTTTACAAAACCATTTATTCTCGTCAGAAACTCTAAATACTTCAAATTGCTCGTTTTGCCTTAATATCCAAGTCGTCTTATGTTTATTAGTAGCAGCTGTTTTATTGTGATAGGTAACAGGTTTATAATAATGGTTTTCTATAGTCGGACCAAAAAGTCCTTCTTCATTTAATTTTATTTTTGGAAACTTATAGCTCATAGTTACTCTGTCGTTTTTAACATTACATCCAACATCACGCAATTCAATATTGTATTGCATATATATATTTGCTTTAGCGGCAATACCTTGTCCGGTCATGTGTACCGGTTTTTCGCTCCAAAGTTAAACATATTTTTTTTATTATTTGTATTTTTTATTAAAAAAATACAGGAGAAACTATTTTTTCACTATATATATTTTATTATTTTACTGCACTTAATGTTTTTACTTGCTATTTGTTTAACCCTTAACCTTTCAGCCGGTCTGACGAAAAAAAATCCCCGTTTTTTTCTGCGACATAGAAGATTTATCAGAGTCAGTTTTTGTATATGGTCTTATCCTGATAAAACATGGGCGCTTTTAAAACTACCCCCTGCTACCGCACGAATCCTTTCGTGTGGTTAAACAAAACCGTCCGACCACTTTGAGCGGTTAGACGGATTGACAACGCGATGCAATCGCACGGGAGCAGTGGGAATTCGGGATGACGGAATTCCGATTCCGTCAAGAATCATTTTATAGGATGACAGAACCAACAGTGGCAACGAAAGGGAGGAATTCCGATTCCCTCGGAAATAGAAGCAGTGGCTTTCTGTTGCCGAAGTTTGAGGTAGTGAAATAAGTTCTTTGGGTGGCGCTATGGAGTTCGTAGGTGGTGCTATGAAGTCCGTAGGTGGTGCTATGGTTTCTGTTGCCGGAGTCGGAACTCCGGCATCCCGCCTTTGCTGTCCTACCCACCGGATATCCTTATTCAATGTACAAAACCTCGCGGACGTCTTAAGAGAAACCTTTGATTATGACCGTTGATTCCCGGCAACGGACGCCAACTTCAGGTCATCTAATCACATAACAGGGAAGGACGGGGTTCGCAGGATAATAACGAGGAAACGTTACTGTCATATCCTTCCGACGAGGAGAAGGAGAAATGCTGAATTGCAGCCGGTGGATAGCGCAACCTGATAAACTTGGAATAATATGGGCAATATACTTGTTTCCATAAACAATGAGTTACAGTAAATTTTCCTCAAGCGTTTAGCTTACTCTATCAACTTCATCACCTCATTTACATCTAATTGTTTCAGAATTTCATTGTTCGAATTAATCATACTATCGAAGAGTTGAAGTTTTTCTTCCTGGAGTTTAAGAATTTTTTCTTCAATTGTATTTCGGGTAATAAATTTATAAACAAACACTTTATTTTGTTGTCCAATGCGGTGCGCCCGGTCGAAACCCTGCGCTTCGGCGGCTGGGTTCCACCACGGATCGAGTAAAAAGACATAGCTGGCACGGGTGAGATTGAGTCCTACCCCACCGGCTTTGAGTGAGAGGAAAAATACCTGCGATTGGTCATCGTTCTGAAAACGTTCGACCTGTTCTTTACGATCTTTGGTACTTCCGTCTAAATAGCAATATTGAATCTGCTTTTCGTCGAAATAATTTTTATATAATTTCAGATGCTGTACAAACGAGCTGAACACAAGCACTTTGTCGCCTTGTGCTATAATTTCATAGAGCATTTCACAAACTGTATCGAACTTTACCGAATCCTCGACATAATCTCTATCGACAAGTAGCGGATGATTAGCCGATTGTCGTAAACGCAGCAAACCTTCGAGCAATATTATCGGGTTCACTTTATCGTTGGAATCTTTGTTTTCGAGAAATTTATCCCGATAACTATTCCGAATATCCCGATAAAAGCGTTGTTGTTCGTCGCTCATATCGCACCACTGAATAATGATGGATTTTTCGGGCAAATCAGGAAGCACTTCTGTCTTGTTCCGTCGAAGTAAAAAAGGTTTTAATAGTTGACGATACAATTCCTGTTTTTCGGGCTGTTTGCAGGAACGTGTGAAATTGCTTTGCGAACCTAACATATTGCGGTTAAAAAAATGCACCAGAGACCAAAGATCGGTCAGTGAATTTTCGAGAGGCGTTCCGGTAAGCGTTAAAAAACGGCGAGCTGTGAGCGAAAGACAAACCTGCGTGATATCCGATTGAGGATTTTTAATCGCCTGCGCTTCGTCAAGAATCACATAGTCGAACGACATGTTTGAAAAAAGATGTTTGTCGCGACGAAGAATCGAGTAACTTGTAATCACCACATTGGCTGTCCCAAAATCTTCGCTATTTTTAGTGCGTTGATTTCCGGTATGAACATAAATCTCAAGCTGGGGCGTAAACGTAGCAGCTTCCTGTTCCCAATTATAAACCAAACTGGTAGGAACAACCAACAGGTTCATTCCCCTGTTTTGTTCTTTCAACCACTGCAACAGGCAAAGCGTTTGAATGGTTTTCCCCAAACCCATATCGTCGGCCAGACAACCACCCAGCGACAAATCATCGAGCAATCGCAACCAATTATAACCTTCCTGCTGATAATGACGAAGTTCTCCTTTGAAATTGGCGGGTAAATCGAAATTCGTATCTAATTGATGTCCCAATAACCGGCGCATATTATCTTTTACCGACAGTTCGATTTTCGAATTGCGCTTTAATTCTTCGGCAACGACACAATGATGTTTGGCAATGACGGCTTTTCCATCTTCAATCTTACAGAAATCGACCAACACTTTATATTCATCAAACCAGGCTTGTGGAATTTGAACATATTCACCGTTTGGTAAAAGCAATTGTCGCTTGTTTTGCCTGATACAATTCAGCACACGGATCAATGGAATCTCGTACGGACCGAATTTTGCGCGTCCTTTTATATCGAACCAATCACGCCCTTCTTCCATCTCAACCAAAATACTTCTTTCGCCCAAAAATATCCGTTGAGCATTATCGCTACGTTTTTCAAATTTAATTTCCACGCCTGTTGATTCCAGCGCTTTATAATTGTCGGTCAACCATTCAAGACCATCATCGTATGGCATTTTACGTACTTTTGCATCCAAATCGAGTCCCGATTCCTTAAGTGCATCGATATATAATTTCTCTAATCCTTTATCGCGCTCAACTTTGTAAATGACAAACGAATCGTCGGTCATAGTTACTTTGGTAGTGGCGCCGCCCTGTCCCGCCCAGAATTGAAAATTCTGATACTCGAAAATAAGCTCAAAAACAATATCTTTCTGCATCGCATCGAGCTCATCGTTATCGAAAAGTAAAAATTGCCGGATCGGTGCCAGTTCTTTTATTCTTAAAACGGCGTTGGACATTTCGGATATAGTTTGAATATCGAAACCCACAGATAAAATCCGGTTGGAAGGAATTAACGGGATAATGATTTTCTGAATATATTCCTTGGCATTGATTTGCGAAACCGAAACTTTTTCTTTGGTGAAAAACGCGATTAACTTTGAACCATCTACCTCTTCTTCAAACTCATATATTTTATTCTTCAATAACACCCGAGCTGTTTTGCGCGAAACGAGCGTCCCATTTTTCAGATTCAGCGGCTTATTTCGACAAGTAATATCCAAGGAATAATAAATCCAATCGGGTTGGTTCTCGAAACAATAAAGCAATTCCGGCATTTCCTGTTCCATACTTAGTCTGACCCATGTAAATGGAAATTTGCCTTGAGGCAAATAAAGTTGTTTATCGCCAATGCGTTCGAAAAAAGCATTCTGATTTTTCTCGATATATTCTACCAGGTAATCTTTAATATACTGCAAATCTCCGTTTAATTTTTTACTGTCAAAAAACTTTTTGACAAGATCATCCCATGATTTTACATCTTTATCTTTTATTTTCGAAACAATCACTTCTTTCTCCAACTTCATACAATCATCCAGCAAAAGTAGGTCTGTTGCATCGAATAGATGCAGGTAATTGGATTTGTTTTGGTTCGAAACCTTTACAAAATGGGTAGAAAATACACCCTTTTCGTCGGTATCAACAACCACACATTCAGGAAAACATCCTAAATTTCCATAACTATTTAAAATATATACAACTGTTTGATTCATAAAATCTGTTTCAATCTTAGCCAATCGAATTAGTAAGTTCAGGTTACTTTTCCCGTTCCGAAAATATAAAAACCAATTCATATACACAAAAACCGACTCCGAAGCTATCAACGATTTCGGATCTGTTTGTATAGTTGGTTTTGTGTTAAGGAAAAAATATCGTATCTGTATTAGTGAAGCCACAACTAACTGTAATTCAACAAGAATATAAGTAAAGGATTCACTGCGTTTTTGACAAAAATAGTAAAGTCCGGAATCAGCTAAAAAATAAACAAGGAAAGAAACTTGCCGTGCTCCTGATTCTAAACTACTGAAATAAAATTAATTACTTCTACTTTGACCGATTCTATTTTTCAGACATGATTAACATGNNATGATCTATTATAAAAATCTACGGAATTTATGTTGTTTTAAATGCCTGTTCAATAAAATGAAACCTGTTCATCCTGTTCATCTTGTCAGGTGGTTAACTATTATTTTAATCTATCAAAGTCGAATTACAGTATTTTGTAAAAAAGATGATTAATTCAGACTTATTCTGCTTTTTGTTTCTCCCTTTTATGATATACCGTAAATAACAACATGCCTATTGTTGCGACAATGGCTGTTGCAGCTCCAAAATAGAATGGCGCGTTGGAATCGACCTTATCATATAAAAGTCCGGCGATTAAACTTGCCGGCAGAAGCGTAATGCCCAGCAAAGCATTGTAAATGCCCATGGCGGTCCCTTTTTTGTTTTTATCCACGAGGTCCGAAATAAAGGCTTTTTGTATTCCGTCGGTTGCAGCCGAATAGAGACCGTATAATGCAAAAAGAGCTACGATTAATCCGGTTCCGCTTGTTGCGCCAAACCCGAAATACACAAGGGCATAAATAACAAAACCCACAATGAGTATCTTTTCCTTCCCGATTTTATCTGATAACATTCCGATTGGAATTGCCATAATTACCGATACCACACTTGTAATCAGATAAACAAGCGGGATATAGGCTACCTTAATGCCTAATTCATTCGCTTTTACCATCAATAGGGCATCGGTAGAGTTTCCGAGCGTGAATATAAAAATCACGCCTAAAAATAAATAAAATTTAGGGGAGAAATCCTTGAAATGGAATTTGGTGAAAAGTTCCTTTTTTTCCTTTTTTGCTTCTTTGAGTCCGAAGATGATCACAAAAATAGCGAAAATAGCAGGGATCCCGGCCAAAACCATAATTAATCTATAATTGCCGGGGAAGAAGGATAGCAGCCCGAAAGCGACAAGCGGACCGACGATGGCGCCGCTGTTGTCCATGGCTTTTTGCAGACCAAAACTTTTTCCGGTTTCACCGTTTGTTACCGAGCCCGCAATCAGGCTGTCGCGCGGGGCAGTTCGTATTCCTTTGCCAACTCTTTCGGTAAAACGAATGATAAGTACGTGCAAAGGACTAAGCACAAAAGCATAAAGCGGAAGAACCAGCGCCGACAAGCTATATCCAATCAGCATAAACGGTTTATTTTTTCCGATTTTATCGCTCCAGAAACCTGATATTACTTTAAAAACCGAAGCCGTACTTTCGGCGATGCCCTCGATTAATGCCAGGCTGGTTTTCGAAGCGCCTAGGGACATCAGGAACATGGGCATGATGGAGTAAATAATCTTTACAGAACAATCTGATAAAAAACTGATTATGCCTGTATTTATAACATTCCGGCTGAACCCGAAAATTTTGCCTTCCTCGGTTGAGTTGTCTGTCTGATTTTTACTGTTTATCCTTTTCATTTTGCTTCCCTGAAAATAACCAATTTACTGTCAAAGTATATCATTGGGACAACCGCTTTGATGTATAAATACTGCATTTGAATCGTTTTTACAACTCAGATTAAAATTTATTCGCCAGTTTTTTTAAAATTTTGGTCAGAATCACTATTTCAGTCTCATTAAGTTCCGAGCTGATTCTTTCTTCCATCCGTTTATAAGCTACCATTCGTAGCTGTTCAATTATTTTTCCTTTTTCGTCGATATGAAGATGGGCTACTCTTTTATCACTATCAGATGGCTCTCTTCTCACGTACCCTTTGCTTTCAAGTTTGTCTACTAAAACCGTAACAGTTGGTTTTGTGAGCTTAAGCTCTTTGGATAATTCTGTGATGGTTGGATTATGTAGACGCGAAATGACTTGCAGGTAGTGGAATTGTTGCTGAGTAAGATCTTCAATATTGTAGCTATTAAAGGTTTCTGAAAGAACTTTCTCGACTAAGTCAGAAAAATAAGAGATAAGGGTATTTAGATTTGCCATACTTTATTGTATTTGATAACAATGTCCAGTCAAAATGTCATAAAAGTAACCCTTAGTTTATTAAAAGTAAAAATATATTACAGTAATATATTTTTTAATATTGCGACTTCATTTATTTCAATATCAAATGTTTGAATCGTTGAATAGCGCTTTATAATACCAAGGTAGCCGACTTTTTACCAAATTCATTGCACCTTGTAGTTACTTCAATTTTAGTCCCTTTGCTTAATCCAGGTAAAGAAACCTCAACAACTTCGGACTGCAATGACGATTGCTTTTGAGGTTTGATAGTCTTAATTACTTTGCCATCAGCCTTGATTGTTATCAAATCAATGTAATGATTCGTAACATTTCGCACTTTATGAATGGTTTCAATTTTAAGACTGTCATTCTCATACGATAAATTTACTTTTTTAGCCGGATCGGCTTTAACTACAAAACTTATTGCTGCAATAGCAATGAATGTTAATAATACTTTTTTCATAAAACTGTTAATTAATTAAAGAAATAAAAATAAATCATGATAACGCCATGAATAGCTACTAATGTAAAGGCAATGATACCCACCTTTTTGTGTAAATGTAATTTTGGTCTGGTCTTAATTATCCTCAAGCCCATCAATAATGTAATTATCAAAGCCAACAATCCGGCAAGGCTCAGGTAAATAGCCGCATCCCAAAGAATTTGAAAGAAATCCATAAGTTGTCTTTTTTTAAAGATTAATAACCACTGTTGCCAAAAATAAGGTGGAAAATGCTGTGATTGATGCAGCCCTGTGATAAGGAACTAAAGACCGGTTATCTTCTAACATCCCTGAAAGTATATTGGTGGCTAACATGCTTGCTACGTGTACAACAGCTAATGTTTTGTGTATATTTAACTTGGTAAATCCAGCTTCCCTGTCTCTCATCGGAGGAGGGGAGAATAAGGAAAGCGCCAAGCTGCCAAAATAGGAAAAATTGGTCACACCGGTAAATATCTGGTGTGCGCTTTTTGCTTGATCGTTGCCGTTATAAGCCATTTGCCCTGTAATTCCTGAACCAATCATGCCGGCAAGCGAAACATAGCCAGCAATCTGGTGTATCTGATTCATCTTGGTACGAATTTCCATTTCTCGCTCTCTCGCATCTAAGGTCAACTTAAATTTATCATTTTTACGCATCAATCCGTTTTCAGCCCACAACCAGCGTTGCGTAAATAAATAATGAGAAGGCAAAAGAACCTGCTGACTTGAATCCTGCGCTTCTGACACTACGCCGGCTACTGCGCTTGAGTCCGTCAAAGGTACATTTATCTCACCGGAAACATTCATACTATCTGTTTGCACCATGAGTGAGTCTTGTGCATGAAGATGCAGCACAAATAAAAATAAAATAAAAAAAACACTTAGTTTTTTCATCTGAATAAATTATTTTACAGTTGTTTATAATTTTACTTTGATAGATTAGGAAGTTATATATCTATCACGTTTCTACTGAACCTTATAGGTGCGAATTGTACTTGTTTTTTTTACCAATATCAAAACTCTACGAACTTAAAAAAGCGCCGCAGGCACAAGCATATTGGTAAAAACAGGAAGCCAAATAACCCTTAAAGTCCCGGATGGACGACCTATAATGAATGTATCAAAGTAGAAATAAAATGATAAATAGCATCACAAAAACATCACAAAAACAACACAAAACCAACACAAATATAGTTGAATTATTTTAATTATTAGATATGTCTAACTATATTTAATTAATTATACACATGTTAAATTTCTATCAACCGTGTATATTATGGTGTATATTATTCTATATGAATATTTTAGGGTGTTAATAAAGAATTATGGAAAACAATATAATTTATTTACCTTTTAACAAATCCCTCTTATTTAATTTCCAGTTTTTTCAGGATTTCTTTGGGAACAGCATCTTTGTGCACTACAATATTAATGGTTTTGTGCATTACAAACGATTCGCTGGCGTACCAAATGCCTTTATATTTGTTATCGGTTCCCCAAGAGTTTTTTACGAGATAATATTTTGTATTGTTTTGATCTTTGGCTGTTCCGAAAATCACCATGCCATGGTCGTCGGTAGTCTGGTAATTATCAAAATCCTGCTGACGAAGTTCCTGCGTTACTTTCACTTCGGGCTGAGGTCCCTGCACTTTGTAAATTTTTTCTTCCATTTCCTTTTGGGAAATATTGAGCCATTTGGCTTGGTCGGTACCCGGAAGGTTTTCTTTTTTTACTTCGGGATTTACCGCTACACCGTTGCGTGTAAAGCCTTTTTCGCTTACATCCGAGCCCCACGCTATGGTAAAACCTTTGTCGATAGCATTATCGAATACAGCCATAAATTCGTCCAAAGGCAGGTTGTACGATTCTTCCCAACGCCAGTTGTCGGGAATTTCAATCACAAATTTTGAGTAAAACGGATGATGGGTAAATGACGTGAGCGACACATAATCGTCCATATTCAAACCAAGCGATTGCGCATAAGTTAGAGGCGTATATTTCTTTCCGTTCACGGTAAATTCTTTCGGACATTCGCCCAGATAAGCATCCAGGATACCATCAAAACCGTTTTTCCAGGCAGTCGAAAGCTTTTTGTTCGGATTCTTAATCAATGTTTTTACATACGATTCGGTCAGCGCATCCAATTCGCCATGACGGTGTTTTTCTTCACCATAATTCAACCCGTTCATTTCCGAATCGGGTACAATTCCGTAATTTTTAAATGCGTAAATCATATCGTAAAACGAACCGCCACCTGCGAAATTAATCGTTCCGTTCATGCGTACAAACTTATCCGCTTTGTCGGAATACGAATGATGCACCACGAACATTTCCGATAAATCAACTTCGGGTTTACCCAAACGAAGCAGCTCTGCTTCGAAAAATCCCAATGCCGAAAAGCTCCAGCAGGTTCCCGAGCTGGCCTGATTTTTTACCGGTGTAATTTTGTTTTCTTTTATCGTTGTAAAACGAAAAGTATCGACAACTGTCGTGTCTTTTTGTGCGCTCAATTGGACTGTGATTGCCAGTAAAGCGCTAATAATAAAGTATTTGTTCATATAAAATAATTAAAAAAATGATGATCCGTATTTCGACCAGTAATCCCGTTAGTACCTTATCATTCAAATTCGTGTACTTTTTGGCACAATATTCAAATATCAGTCATTTAAAGTCTAATAAAAATCCGGAAAATATCAGCCTTTATTTGCGAAAATTTGCGTTCTACCTTATTTTCAAATCCCTATTGACAATAATTCTCGCATATTTAAAATAGTTGGGCGTCCATACGATTGGAAAATAGATTTGGCAAACAATTATTTAAATAATTGTTTGCCAAACGATAAATTCATCAAAAATATTATTTTTCCGGTATATTTGCCAATGTTGCTATCAGATAATCCCAGAACTTTTGTACGGTAGCAATATTCACTTTTTCGTCCGGCGAGTGCGGGTAACGAATGGTCGGACCAAACGAAATCATGTCCATTTTCGGATAATGAGTGCCCAGAATCCCACACTCCAATCCGGCATGGATAATCATCACTTTGGGTGTTTTGCCGTATTTATTCTCGTATACTTTGGTCATTTCTTGCAGAATAGGCGAGTCGAGATTTGGTTTCCAGCCCGGATAACCGCCAGTAAATTCAACTTTCGCACCTGCCAAAGCAAATGCGCTCTCGATAATCGAAGCCAATTCTTCTTTGCGCGATTCCACTGAACTGCGAATCAGCGATTTCAATTCAACCGAAGTTCCGTTCGATTGAATAATGGCTAAGTTATTCGAAGTTTCTACAACCGTCGGCAACTCGGGAATAAAACGGAATACGCCGTTAAAACAAGCCGTTACGCCATTGATCAGGTCGTCCTGAATTTCTTCGGGTAATAAGCCGTTCGGCAATTCCACCTGCTCAACAGCCAACGTGATATGATCTTCAACACCTTTGTATTCTTCAACAAAAAGTTCTTCGTATTCTTTTACCAAATCAATCAGATCATCAACCCCTTCGGCAGGAACCGTAATCACTGCAAATGCTTCGCGCGGAATGGCGTTGCGCAGACTTCCGCCATTAATACTTGCCAAACGGGCTTCGTATTCGGCCACAGCTTCTTTCAGAAAACGAAACATGAGTTTGTTGGCATTGGCACGTTGCAGATGAATATCCACACCCGAATGGCCGCCCTTCAAACCTGTGAGCGAAACCTTCAAAGCCACATCGCCTTCAGGAATTTCCACTTCGCGGTAAGCAAAACTAATGTTCGCATCCAAACCGCCGGCACAACCCACATACAATTCACCTTCGTCCTCCGAATCCATATTAATCAAAATATCGCCTTTCAAAAAACCGGGTTGAAGTCCGAAAGCTCCAAACATACCGGTTTCTTCGTCCACGGTGATAAGCATTTCGATAGCCGGATGCGGAATATCTTTCGATTCGAGAATCGCCATAGCGGCAGCCACTCCGATGCCGTTGTCGCCGCCCAGCGTGGTATCTTTGGCGGTTACCCAGTCGCCATCGATATAGGCCTGAATGGGATCAGTTTCGAAATTATGTGCCACATGGCTGTTTTTTTGCGGAACCATATCCATGTGTGCCTGAAGCACAACGGCTTTTCGGTTTTCCATACCGGGAGTGGCAGGTTTGCGCACCAACACATTGCCTATTTCGTCGCGTAAAGTTTCCAACCCAAGCGATTTGCCGTAATTTTCAAGAAAAGTACCGATAGGCTCTTTTTTCCCTGATGGACGTGGAACCTGAGTCAGGCTGTAAAAATGTTGCCAAAGAGCTTTGGGCTCCAATTGGCGGATGTCTTCTTTATTCATTTTATTAATATTTGTATAATTATTCGTTTTTGATATTTGCAAATATCCGTATTTTTTTCGAGATAATCTTTTAGTTTGTTATTTTTTTAATAAATAATTCAACTTTGACAGATTCTGTTTTTTGGGGGAACAGGATTTACGGGATGTACCTGTAAATTATATTCCAAATGAAAAAATGCTGAATGTATGTTGTTTCGATTGTCTGTTCTCTAAAATGAAACATGTAAATCCTTTTCATCTTGTCTTGTGATGTATTATATTTTGTAACTACTCAGCGCCCTAATAAAATTGATAATAATTAGCCAGTTGGTTGATTGTTATGTATTTAAACTCTTTGCCCCGACGGGGCTAAA
>DIFH01000144.1:0-2110 GCA_002427615.1 Paludibacter sp. UBA5753 | reverse complement strand
CCCCTCCTTTTGATTTTCAGTTCGATAAAGTCGAACTGAAAATCAAAAGGTTATAAAAACAAAGGGTGCTGAGTAGTTATTATATTTTAATCTATCAGAGTAAAAATAATAGTAACAAATAGATGAACAAACTGAAACGAAAAAAGTTAATGGCTCGGTTTATCATCTCTTAAAACAATTAAAGAAATTTTTCTGTAATTAGCGCTGAATAAACAAGGAAAATCAAAATATATTTGGTAATTTTGCGGGCAAATTCGGCATAAAGCAGACCTGCTGAAAAGACCAAGAATAGTAAAATATAAACAACTAATTAAAATACAGCTATTTGTAAGTAATATTTTACAAATAACAAATAAAAAAACTATGCAAACTTTTAAATTTGTAACTGCCGAAGAGGCTGCAAGTTATGTAAACAATGGGGACATTATCGGATTCAGCGGTTTTACGCCGGCCGGATGCCCCAAAGAAGTGCCGACAGCCATTGCCAAACGCGCCGAAGCCTTTCATGCCGAAGGAAAAGAGTTTAAAATCGGGATGTATACCGGAGCTTCAACAGGCGATTCGTTGGATGGAGCATTGGCGCGCGCCAATGCTATTTTGTTCCGCACACCTTACCAATCGAACAAGGATTTACGTTCTGCTTTAAATGATGAACGTGCCCCCTATTTCGACATGCACTTGTCATCGATTGCTCCGCATTTACGTTTCGGATTTATGCCGAAACCCAAATTTGCAATTATCGAGGTCTGTGATATGACAGAAGATGGGGAGTTAATTCCGACGACGGGGGTGGGTATTTCACCTACAATCGCTCATTTAGCCGATTACATTATTGTGGAATGGAACCACAACCACCCGAAAGAGTTACGCGGATTTCACGATATTTTCGAACCGAAAGATCCTCCCTACCGCGAACCTATGACACTGATGAAGCCATCGGACCGCATGGGAGTGCCTTATATTAAAATTGACCCGAAAAAGATTCTTTGTGTCGTAGAAACGCATCGCGACGACGAAGTAGGTGGTTTCACTCCTACCGACGAAATTACCGACAAAATTGGTCAGAATGTAGCCAACTTCTTAGCGAATGAAATAAAATCCGGACGTATCCCGAAAGAATTTCTCCCTATTCAGTCGGGCGTGGGAAATATTGCCAATGCCGTCATGGCTTCGTTGGGAACAAACCCCGATATTCCTACTTTCGAAATGTACACCGAAGTAATTCAGGATTCGGTCATAGATTTGTTGCGTAACGGAAAAATCCGCTTTGCCAGCGGTTGCTCGTTGACAATTACAACTCCCGTGTTGAAAAAGCTGTACGAAGATTTGGAATTTTTCCGCGACAAAATTGTGCTTCGGCCACAGGAAATGTCGAATAGTCCCGAATTGGCCCGTCGTTTGGGATTGATTACCATCAACACTGCCCTCGAAGCCGATATTTTCGGTAACGTGAACAGTACACACGTCATGGGTTCGAAAATGATGAACGGAATCGGAGGTTCGGCCGACTTTACACGCAGTGCCTATATTTCAATTTTCACGACGCCTTCGACTGCTAAGAAAGGAAATATCAGCGCAATTGTCCCTATGGTCAGTCACGTGGATCAGAATGAACATTCGGTGAATATTATTATTACCGAACACGGTGTAGCCGACTTGCGTGGTAAATCACCCATCCAACGCGCCGAAGAGATTATTGAAAATTGCGTGGCGCCCGAATATAAACAAATGTTACGCGATTATCTGGCTTTGTCAGGCCCTTGTCACACGCCAACAGACCTCCATGCTTGTTTCGGCATGCATACGCAATTTATGAAGACAGGCAGTATGTTGGGAACCAATTGGGAAAATTTTAAAGACCAATAAATGAATTCTTCAATTTAGTCAGAAAGAGTTGCCTTTAAAGGGCAGCTCTTTTTTATTGCATAGCACCCAACAATCAATTTATGTAGCGTTTGCAAGAAAACAACGGGTTTTCTTGCAAGGACTATGTAATGTCGATGTTACTTCCCGATTTTATCATTGGTTGTCAGAATCAAAATACTTTTATATCAAAATTTTCTAAATATTATCAACCTTTTGTTGTAATTAAGGTCTGCTGAAAAAGTAT
>DIFH01000099.1 GCA_002427615.1 Paludibacter sp. UBA5753 | reverse complement strand
TACCATGCCCGACATACAAAAAAGCAGTGAAAATAATTATTTGCCACTGCTTTAAAATGCTTTTCTAATTTCTTGCAATTCAGGATTTGTGTTCGTCCAAAATTCTGAGTGCAATATCCAGAATTTGAGTGTCATCCAACATTACTAAACCACCATCAGGTCCCGGTTCGATATGTACTCCACAACTTTTACCGTCTTTGTAGTTATGTCCTCCGAAATAATTACGTACTGTTTCTTTTTCCAGACCAAGCTCTTCGGCAATCTTGGTCATACTGCCGCTTGGGAGCGAATCCTTAACTCTGCGTAGTTCGTTGAATGTTATCGTTTTCGTCATGACTATAAGTATTAGAATTGTTAATAAATATATGATTTATTAGATGCTATAAACTTAGTGTATTCCATTGATATGACAAAATTATTTCACATTATTTTTACAGAAAATATATAATTTTATAAACAGCATACAAAAACAATTTGAAATACAAAATATTACAAACTTTTGAAAAACATTTTTTCTCCATTTGTTTTTGTGCTCTATTTGCCTTTCAAATTATCTTGATTTAAACAAATCTGCAAATTCGCCATAAAACTCAACTATTGTTTCTATCCCTTTGCAAAACAGATCGACCGGAAAGTTCTCGTTTGGAGAATGAATAGCATCCGATTCGAGACCAAAACCCATTAAAATGGGTTTCACATCAAGTACTTTTTCAAATACGGGAACAACCCCTATACTACCCCCACGACGTACCGGCAAAGGTTTGATTCCAAAGGTTTTAAGATAAGCTTTCTCTGCTGCTTTATAAGCAATCGAATCAATCGGGCAAACATAACTTTCCGCCCCGTGCAGGTTATGTATTTCTATATCAATGTATTTCGGTGCAATCCCTTTTAAGTAAGCCGATACAAGTTGAGCGATCTCGTCGTATCGTTGATTCGGGACGAGCCTGGCAGAGAGTTTAGCATAAGCTTTTGATGGCAACACTGTTTTCGATCCCTCGCCTGTGTAACCGCCCCAGATACCACAAATATCCAAGGCAGGACGTATGCCTGTCCTTTCTATCGTACTGTATCCTTTTTCACCATGTACCTGTTTTATTTTCAGGTTTTTAATATATTCGTTTTCATCAAAAGGGATTTGGGCGATTAAATCGCGCTCAGCATCGGAAACTTCCTGAACCTGATCATAAAAATGAGGAATTGTTATCTTTCCATCTTCATCAATCAGCTTTGCAAGTATTTTTGTTAATTCTGTAATCGGATTAGCCACGGCGCCTCCAAAAATTCCCGAATGCAGATCGCGGTTAGCTGCCGTAACTTCTATTTGCCAGTAGGCGAGTCCCCGCAAACCGGTTGTTATACTTGGAGTTTCAGCGCCCAACATACTTGTGTCCGAAACTAAAATCGTATCGCATTGCAATATCTCTTTGTTTTCGCGGCAAAAGACTTCAAGACTTGGCGAGCCGATTTCTTCTTCACCTTCGAGCAAAAACTTGACATTACATTGCAAGGAATCTGATTTCACAAGGTACTCAAAAGCCTTGGCATGCATAAAAGACTGGCCTTTATCATCATCGGCTCCCCTGGCAAAGAATTTGCCATCCCTTATTTCCGGCTCAAAAGGCGGAGATAACCATAAATCCAAAGGCTCGGCCGGCATAACATCATAATGTCCGTATATTAATATTGTTGGAAATGCCGGATTTATCATTTTTCGGGCAAATACCACAGGATTTCCTGCAGTTGGTAAAATCTCGGCAGTATCGACCCCAGCCTCTAATAAAAGTTTCTTCCATTGTTCGGCACATTGTTTAATTTCAGGCTGGCGGTGCGAGTGAGCGCTTATGCTTGGTATTCGAATCAAACTGAAAAGCTCTTCGACAAACCGAGATTTGTTTAAATCTATGTATTCTTTAATTTGCATAAAAATTTTGAATTATGATTCCACTTTAGACAGTCAAAAATCGCAATATTTGGCGCTTTTAACCTTTTCAACACGCTGATAATCAAATATCATTTTTTTGAAAAATAGCCGTTTTTATTGTAAAATAAACTTTATACAGTGGACTCAATTATGTTTTCGGAGAATAAAAACGTAAAAATAATAAAATACGTTGAATTAGGCAAACGTTTGAATATAACCACCGACCAGTTTCACCTGATTATCGATTGGGAAATAGCCCGGCGCACGGCAGATGTTGAAATGCTCTTGCCATTGGTTGACAGGTTGATATGTAAATATAAGATACATAACCTAAGCGCAGATAAAGGTTATTATAAAAAAGAGTATCGCGAGTTGATTTCTCTGTTTATACCATTGGTTGTGATACCCAAGAAAGGAAAATTATCGGCAACAGAAAGGGAGATAGAGTCAGAACCTGATTTTTGGAGAACAAAGATGAAACACAGCGCCGTAGAGTCGAACATCAACGAGTTGGAAAACCGCGGACTGAATCGCTTCAAAGACAAGACGTACGCCGGTTTTGAAAAATATGTCGGCGTAGGTGTTATCGCCTACAATCTCAAGCGGATTGGAGAACATCTGCCGGCTAAAGAGCGGGAAGTATTTAATAAATCGGTTTAAACAGCTGATTTACAGTTTGTATAAAAACAACAATGGAAGAAATCCATCTTATTGGAAAACAGCCAATAAGTGCATTTACATGTTAATATATGTATAAATATTTTTGATTTTCTCCACTTTCCATCTAAATATTTCATGATTTTTCAGATGAAACAAAAAATAATTTTTAGAAAAATCCGGAAAATGGGGTTTTCGGTTAAGACTATAATAATGTTTGCAAGAAAACTCGGCGTTTTCTTACAAACGCCCTATAATACTTGTATTGGTTAAATAAACTAAAAATCATTAGAAACAAAAACCCCTTGAAAACATTTTCAAGGGGTTTTTGTTTCTAATCATGGGAACTCGGAAACTTTTTGAATTTAATAGTTTCCACTATATGGTGAACAAACCATTGATTAATAGACAAATAAATTCATTAACAAAACATTAACAAAACAATAACATTATTTTAATGCATAATTTTCTGAATTTTATCTAATTTTGCAGCGAGTAATAATTAATATATGGAAAGTCAATACGAAATAATAGTTCGTACAACAAGTAACTTATTTCAACAGTATGGTGTTCGGAGTGTTTCTATAGATGATGTTTGTAAAAAATTACAAATATCCAAGAAGACTTTTTACATTTATTTCCAACAGAAAGAGGATCTGGTAGATGCCGTATTGACTTATCTGGATAAGATTCATTTGGAAAAATTCAGCAAACTTCTCCAAAACAAAAACGCAATTGAGGCATTTCTCGTCATACTCAGGGAAATAAAAAAAAATGTGGACACGGAACCTAAGTTAATGTGGCATGACATAGAGAAATATTATCCCAAGGTATATGAACGTAACGAATTAAAGAAGCGCGATTTTATGATAAAAGGATTTGAAGCAAATCTAAAACAGGGAATTGAAGAAGGTTACTATCGGGAGGATTTAGATGTCGAATTAATCTCATTGTTTACTTCCACCCAATTACGAAGTCTTTTTAACCTTATGATCCAATCTAAAAAAAAATACACGCAAAAAAGATGGGTTGAATTTTTTATTGATCTAACGATTCATATTATTGCCAACGAAAAAGGACTGAAATATATGAATGAAAATTATACTTCCACAGAAATTAATAACTAAAAATTGTAAATAAATAAGATTGTGAAACATTTTAATAAATTATTTTTATCGGTTACTGCAATAATTTGTCTATTGCCTTCCGCTGCGCTGAACGCACAGGATACATTAACGATATCTTTACCCAAAGCTTTGGAAATTGCATTAAGCGAAAGCCCAACCATCAAAGTGGCAGATAAAGAAATTCAGCGTGTAAATTATTCAAAAAAAGAACAAGTAGGCGGATTACTTCCAACAGTTTCGGTATCGGGGGCTTACCAACGTGCAATAAAGAAACAAAAAATGTTTTTCTCAATTCCGGGTTTCCCTCCAAAACCCGATGGGATTGAAGTTGGACAGGACAATACATTCACGGGTGGAATCTCAGCATCATTGCCCATAATAGCTCCGGCGCTCTGGGCTACAATTAACATGAGCGAACTGCAACTCGAATTGGCTCAGGAATCGGCGCGTTCGTCTAAAATTTCGTTATACAATCAGGTGACGAAAGCATATTACGCCATTCTGCTGTCGCAGGATTCGTACAATGTAATGAAACGAAGTTATGAAAACAGCAAGGAAAACGCGCGTATTATTTACAATAAATACAAACAGGGATCTGTCTCTGAATTTGAATGGATCAGGGCAGATGTACAGGAAAGAAATGCCCTGACCAACGTTGTTTCTACTGAAAATGCAGTAAATTTAAGCAAACTTCAGCTTAAAATGCTTATGGGCATCGACATGTATATCGAAATTGCGGTTGAAGGCAGATTATCCGATTTTGAGGCAAAAATGTATAGCGATGTCTTGAAAATTGATACAACAACATTGAATAAAAATTCCGATTTGAAACAATTCGATATTCAGAAAAAGCAATTGGAACAAACTGAAAAAATTCAAAGAGCTTCTTTGTTACCAACTTTGGGAGCCAGTATAAACTATCAGTATATGTCAATGGTGAACGATTCTATAACTTTTACCAATCAACATATATGGTTTCCCACTTCCACCTTCGGCTTGCAACTTTCCATTCCCTTGTTTCAGGGTGGAACCAAATATAACAAAATCAAACAGATTAAAATCCAGCGAGAAGAAATGGAACTGCAACGGGATAACCTGAAACGAAGTCTCGAATTACAGACGATTAGTCAAATGAATAATATCAAGAATGCACTCAAAAAAATCGAATCGAACAAAGAAGGCCTGCGTCAGGCTGAAAAAGGTTTATCTATTTCACAAAAAATGTACGAAGTGGGTATGGCAACTTTCCTCGATTTAAATAATGCCGATTTAAATTATAAAAACGCCGGATTATCATACAACCAGTCTATCTACGAATATCTGTCGGCTAAGGCTGATCTCGAAAAATTACTGGGACAAGAAATAGCTTATTAATTAGAAATATCAAAAAAATAAATGAAAATAAAAAGATGAAAAAGATTAAACTTACAGGAATATTCTTTATTGCGTTGGCAATGGGGCTTACATCATGCGGAAAATCTGAAAAAACCGATTCGAAAGCAGAAAATGATATTCCAAATGTGCGTATTCAGCAGGTAAACTCACAAGCCGTAGATCAAATGTACGATGTTACGGCTACTGTACAGCCTCAAGTGAAAAACAGCATTGCCCCTTCATCGCCGGGACGAATCAGTAAGATTCTAGTAGAAGTTGGCAATTATGTATCGAAGGGTCAAAAATTAGTACAAATGGATGTAGCTAATCTGTCTAATTTAGAAACTCAAATAGAAAACTATCGCCGTATATATAAGCGTACAAAAGAGTTGTTTGGAGTAGGCGGCGCCTCGCAACAGGAACTTGATAATGCTAAACTTCAGTTGGATGTAGCTGAAACAAATATGAAAAACCTGACAGAAAACACCTATTTGCTGAGTCCGATAAATGGAGTGATTACTGCCCGTAATTACGATAACGGCGATATGTATTCCGGTCAACAACCGGTACTTACCGTGATGCAAATAAACCCTGCGAAATTAGTAGTGAATGTTTCGGAATCCTACTATTCCCAGGTTAAAATAGGAATGCCCGTGGATATTGTTTTGGATGTATTTAAAGGAGAAACATTTCATGGCAATGTAAGTTTGATTTATCCGATAATTGATGAAAAAACAAGAACTTTTGCTGTTGAAATAAAAATGAACAACAACAACAATAAAGTCCGTCCGGGAATGTTTGCAAGGGTTACTATGAAATTTGGACGCGAAGATCGGGTTGTTGTCCCAGATTTATCGATTATTAAACAATCAGGTTCAGGTGCACGCTTTGTGTATGTTTATAAAGACGGAAAAGTAAACCTTCAACAAGTAGAAATAGGTCGTCGTATCGGGAATAATTATGAACTGATTTCGGGCGTTGAAAGTGGTTCACAAGTCGTCGTTTCAGGTCAATCCAGGTTATTAAATGGTATCAAAGTAAATGTGATTAAATAACAAGTTGAACATTTAAAAATTGAACTGAAATTTTTCTAAATAATTTTAAAAATATTTTTGTTCTACAATTAACATTATGAGTTTATACGAAAGTTCAGTCAAAAAGCCGATTATGACCTCCCTGATTTTTATCGGGGTTGTAATTTTAGGGCTTTATTCTCTAAATAAATTGCCCATTGACCTGTTACCTAAAATAGAGACGAATACCATCATGGTATTGACGACTTATCCAGGCGCCAACGCTTCTGATATTGAAACAAATGTAACACGTCCGTTGGAAAATATACTAAATACGGTAACGAATCTAAAGAACATAACATCAACTTCAAAAGAAAACCGCTCAATCATTACGTTGGAGTTTAATTATGGTCAGGATATCAATGATCTTACGAACGATGTCCGTGATAAACTGGAAATGATCAAGTCAAATTTACCTGAAGGAGCCAGTAATCCGATTATTTTCAAGTTTAGTACGGATATGATTCCTGTGGTTATGATTTCGGCCACCGCTAAAGAAAGTTTACCTGCATTATACAAGATACTTGATGATGATGTAGCGAATCCATTAGCACGTATTGATGGTGTGGGTTCTGTGTCCATAACAGGGGCTCCACAGCGTGAAATACAGGTGTATATCAACCCCATCAAGTTGGAAGCTTATCATTTAACTATTGAGTCAATTGCCCAAAATATCAGGCTGGAAAATGTAAATACTCCTGCCGGATCAATGGATATTGGAAGCAATACTTATTCTTTACGTGTTCAGGGGGAGTTTAAAGATGCTTCGGAACTGAATAAAATTGTGGTGGGTGCTTCCGGCGGAAAGACTGTATTTTTATCTGATGTAGCCGTTGTAAAGGATAATTTGGAAGAACGGGTGCAGGAAAGTTATACAAATGGTGTGCAGGGTGCAACAATCATGGTTCAAAAACAATCGGGAGCCAACACAGTGCAAATTGCCAATGCTATTCATTCAGTTTTGCCCGAAATACAAAAAAATCTTCCTTCGGATGTAAAATTGCATTTGATTATGGATTCTTCGCAGAACATCAAAAATACCATTGCTGGTTTGGAAGAAACTGTTTTATATGCGTTTATTTTTGTAATGATCGTCGTATTGTTTTTCCTGGGGCGTTGGCGGGCAACTGTAATTATTATACTTACCATCCCTATTTCGCTCATTTCGGCCTTCATTTATCTTTCATTAATGGGAGAAACGCTTAATATTATTTCGTTGAGTTCGCTTTCCATAGCTATAGGTATGGTGGTGGATGATGCGATAGTGGTACTCGAGAATATAACCACGCATATCGAACGGGGTAGCCGTCCGAAAAGTGCAGCAATTCATGGCACTAATGAAGTCGCGGTTTCCGTTGTTGCCTCCACTTTAACGTTGATCGCCGTATTTTTGCCGTTGACCATGATTTCAGGAATGGCGGGTGTTTTGTTCAGTCAATTGGGCTGGATGGTAACAATTATCATGACAGTGTCCTTAATTTGTGCATTAACTCTGACACCTATGTTGAGTTCGCAGATGTTAAGATTGAATCCTCATCATGGCAAGATATTTGCATTTTTCTATGCTCCTATTCAACGATTCCTTGATAATTTGGATGTTAAATACGCAATTTTAGTTAATTGGGCTGTACGTCACAGGGGGAAAGTAGTAATTATTGCAACAGTCCTTTTTATTGTCAGCATGATTCCTTTAATTAATATGGGAACAGAATACATGCCTGCACAGGACAATGCACGTATTACTGCAATTGTTGAATTGCCAATGGGTACCAGGATGGAATTAACTAAAAAAGTTGCCGTTGACCTGCGTGAACGTTGGAAGAAAAAATATCCCGAAATGGAAATGATTAATTATTCCGTTGGCCAGGCAAGCAATTCCAGCACATTCGGTTCCTTGATGACAAATGGAAGTCATATTGCATCCTTTAATATCCGTTTATCAGATCGTAATAAACGGGACAAATCTATATTTGAGATAAGTGATAGTATTCGTAAAGATTTAACGTCAATGCCTGAAGTGAATAAATCCAATGTTAGAGCTGGTGGAGGTATGAGCATGATGGGAGGTCAATCTACATTGGATGTGGAAATTTACGGATATGACTTTGATAAAACAGACAAGGTGGCTGCTGATTTGCAAAAACGATTAACGAACGTAAATGGTTTGGTGAATACACGTATCAGTAGAGAGGACTATTCGCCAGAATACCAAGTAGAATTCGATCGCGAGAAATTAGCGCTGAATGGATTGAATATTAACACTGCATCCACTTATTTACGAAATCGAATAAATGGTTTAACCGCTTCGCTTTATCGCGAAGATGGTGAAGAATATACAATTCGCGTTGTGAATGACCCAGAATACAGAAAATCAATTGAAGATATTGAGAATATATTGATTTATAATAATACAGGCCAGGCAATCAGATTGAAAGATTTGGGTACGGTGGTGGAACGTTTTACGCCGCCAACCATCGAACGTAAAAACCGTCAACGTATAATCACAGTGTCGACCACCATTTCCGGAACAACAATGGATAAAGGGGTAAATGCAATAAATGCCGAATTAAAACAAATGGATATTCCTTCGGATGTGGACGTAGAAGTTGCCGGATCTTACAAAGATCAGCAGGAATCGTTTGCCGATATGGGAAGTTTATTGCTGATTATAGTTTTGTTGGTGTTTATTGTAATGGCATCGCAATTTGAGTCGTTGACCTATCCGTTTATCATCATGTTTTCTATCCTGTTCGGACTATCCGGGGTTGTGCTGGCGCTCGCGCTTACAGGTGGAACACTGAATATGATGTCGTTAATTGGCATTATTATGTTGATAGGTATCGTGGTAAAAAATGGTATTGTATTGGTGGATTATATTAACCTGAACCGCGAGCGGAATATGGGTGTGATCCGATCGGTGGTAACTGGTGGTAAATCGCGTCTGCGTCCTGTTATTATGACAAGTTTGACAACTATTCTTGGTATGTTGCCTTTGGCGCTCAGTTCCTCAGAGGGTTCTGAAATGTGGAAACCAATGGCTATTACCATTATAGGAGGTTTAACAGTGTCAACGATAATGACTTTGCTTGTTGTGCCTACTTTATACACAATTTTTGCCGGAATTGGAATTAAACGCAAATATCATAAATTAGCTAAAATAAAGGCGGCTTTATTGGAAGGAAAGGAAGAATAATTTTTTATTCCGGTATAATTTAATATTAAAATAATCAAGAAATATATGAAAGCAATATTTATTTCATTAGATCAGGCTTTTTACGATCAGATTTTAGCTATACTTAATAATAATTATCATGTCCGTGGTTTTACAAGCTGGGAACAAGTATTGGGTCGTGGGAGTAAAACTGGCGATCCTCATTACGGAACGCATGCATGGCCTTCGTTAAATTCTGCTATCCTCACAATTGTAAGTGAGGAAAAGGTGAAACCCATTCTCGAAGATTTAAAGGCGTTAGATGCAACATCCAATGTAATGGGTATACGCGCTTTTGTCTGGAATATAGAAGATGGCATGTGATTCTTCAAAACAAAAAAAGCTGCAGAACTGCAGCTTTTTTTGTTTTGAACAATTCAAGTTACTTGCTGAATTTCAGAGCGCCCTGAACACCATCTGCCCGTACCACATAAACTCCTTTTTGAAAATCATCCGTGTTAACTATGGTCCGTTGAAAAACTATTTTATGCCATGGAGTGGCTAAACCTGCCTGCCGCAGGCAAGCTTTCAGGACATCTTTCAATAGAAACAGAAATTGTGGTGCAAAGAAAATGGTCAGTTAAATTCAGAAACCTTGCATTTACACCTAAAAAANNATTACTATAAATTACTATTTATCAGGCTTATTATACTTTCCAAGCAGACTCTAACTAATATGATTCACGGTTGATAAATTATTTGCGGTTCAGCAATTGATTGTAAGTTTGGTTCCTTTTAAAGTAATACTCGAAGACTATACTTTTTTTCAACATTTCAGAATAATCGGTTCGGGTAGCGTATAAAATATTTTCTTTGCGTTTATTTTCAAAGTCGGGTAACATCGTTTTAAAGTCTTTACGAGCCTGGATCACACTTCGGGCATTTTTAGGCTTTCCGGTTATAAATAGCTGAAAGGCTGCCGCATAGTCAATCACACAACGCCAAAACAGTATTTTCTTTAACGATTTATGCGGCAGGTTTTTATAAAGCATCAGCAAGTTGTTTCTGAAATTAAGATAGGTTTTGCGGGGATGCTCCACATGTAAAGTTCCCCCGCCCACATGATAAACCGTACTTTGAGGGAGGCATACAATCCTGTATCCGCGGCTGTTCATGCGCCAACAAAGATCTATTTCTTCCATGTGCGCAAAAAACGCATCGTCGAGTCCGCCAACTTTATGAAAAACTTCGGAACGAATAAGTAAACAAGCTCCTGTAGCCCAAAACACATCGGCAACATTGTCGAACTGACCTTTGTCCTCCTCTACTTTTCCAATAACTCTACCCCTGCAAAACGGGAAACCCAGGTAATCGATAAAACCGCCCGAAGCTCCGGCATGTTCAAAATAAGTTCGATTGTAAAACGACCTGATTTTGGGCTGACATGCCGCCACGTCTTTATTTTGCTCCATGTATTCGAGCATAGAGCTCAACCAGTTTGCAGTAACTTCAACATCCGAGTTTAAAAGCACATAATATTCGGCTTCAATCTGGTACAGCGCTTTATTATATCCACCCGCGAAACCATAATTGCGGTCGAACACGATGGTTCTTACTGTCGGAAACTTCTCGGCCAACAACAACAAAGAATTGTCGGTCGATGCATTATCGGCAACAATAAGTTCTACGTCAGGTATTTGTGTATGTTCAAGGAGTATCGGTAAAAACTGATTCAAATACTTTTCACCATTCCAGTTTAAAATTACGACAGCTGTTTTCATGATATTTGTACCCATTTTCAAACAAATGAGTTTGAAATCTTACTCAAAATAACAATTATCATCTCCGGCTTTAAATTGATTCATACATTCTTAACCAAATTAAGTATGCCAGATGACTTACGGATATTATGCTTAACAAAACGTACATATAGTGTTTATAATCAAACACCGACTTTTCCTGCTGACACTACATAATGCTTGAAAGAAAACTCAGTGNNCAGCAAAAACACGGAGTCCCGCCTTGGCGGGATGAGTAGTTTTTGCTGTGAGTGCAACGCAGAGATTGGCGTTTTCTTGCAAACACTACATAGACAAATAATCAACATGTTGTATAACCTACATGTTGATTATCCTATAAAAAAATTATTGCCAAATTATGTTTATTCTTCGTTATAAATTCCTATGGATTTACCATACTGAAACTCACCTTCAAGAATTAATTCAATATCTTCGTCGGTCAAATCCATTTTGTCCTTCTTCGAACATTTTTTAATATATTCGAACATTTCTTCCTCATCGATGCTTGCCTCTTCGGTTGAGTCTTCATCGATTAACCCGTTTTCGTCATAAAACTCATATACAACATCCAAAACATATTCGATTTTAGTATCATCGATTCTTTTTTTTGTTTCGGCAGGTAAAAAATTAAGAATAAATTTGACGGCATCGTCTTCGTCATAAACCAGTAAATCGTCGTCTTGTGTTTTCATAGGGCAATAATTTATAGTGTTTTTTAATGAGAAATTATTTGTTCAAAGATAATGTTTTTATCATTCAATACATTCTGATATTTTATTTTTTAATGATTTTTGATTTGAAGCGGATAAAATACAGGATTGAATCTAAAAAAACATAAATCAAAGGCTATCATTTATGCCCTCAATATAATCGAGTAATTCGTCCCTCCCCACCTTTTTTTCCGACGAAGTGGCAAAAACCGGCGGAAGCTCTTCCCATTGTTCACGAAGTTTTTCCTGATAGAGTTTCAGGTTCTCTTTTGCCCGCACGGCTGACATTTTATCTAATTTTGTAAAAACAATAGCAAAAGGCACCTCGTTTTCACCTAACCAAGCCATAAAATCGAGGTCAATTTTTTGAGGTTCGTGGCGGCTATCGATCAACAGAAACAAGCAATTCAATTGTTCACGATACAAGATGTAACTTTCGATCATTTGTTGCAGTTGGTCACGCATTTTTTTCCCGGCAGTAGCATAACCATAACCGGGTAAATCCACTAAATGCCAGTTACCGTTAATCAGAAAATGATTGATCAATAGAGTTTTACCAGGTTTTGATGAAGTCATCGCCAAGCCTTTTTTATTGGTCAGCATGTTGATTAATGATGATTTTCCAACATTCGAACGTCCGATAAATGCATATTCGGGCAAACGGCTTTCGGGACATTTCCTGAAATCGGTATTGCTAATTACAAATTCTGCTGATTTTATTTCCATTTTGTTTTAATTTTTAGTTTCAATAATATGGGCTACGCCGATTTTCGAAAAATTCAGGCATAACATAATATCACTTTTTTCTGAACAACCACAAGCCCGTAAAAGTCAAAAATCCGTTTATCATCAACAATTCGTAACCGAACGAATATCCCCAGTATGTTTTGCTGACATAATCGAGCGTGGCGCAAACGAGCGGTGATGCAACCGCAACATAGGGAACGGCTTTGTCGTTGGTTTTCAGTTTTGTAAACAGCCCGAAAGTGTACATTCCCAACAACGGGCCATAAGTGTAAGAAGCTATAATATAAATGGCATCAATTACACTTTTATTATTCACGGCTTTAAAAACCATGATAATCAACGCAAAGATAATGGAAATACACACATGAATCACCATACGGGTACGTTTGGCTTTTTGTCTGTCCTGATGTTGAACATCGAGAATATCCACCGAAAATGAAGTAGTTAAGGCTGCCAACGCCGAATCGGCGCTCGAAAAAGCAGCAGCAATAATGCCGACAACAAACAAAACTAAAACCGATTTGCCTAAATAAGTAGTTGCAAATAGGGGTAAAATCTCGTCGGCAAGCGCCGGCAGGGCAATATTATTTTGAGTAGCCAACATCAACAACATCGCACCCAGCACAAGAAACAAAAAATTTACAGGTACAAACGAAATACCGTACCAATACATGTTTTTCTGAGCATCTTTCAGATTTCGACAGGTAAGATTTTTTTGCATCATATCCTGATCGAGCCCGGTCATGACTATGGCAATAAAAATTCCACTGAAAAACTGCTTAAAAAAGTTCTGCCTTGTATGCCAGTCATCGAACACAAAGATGCGGGTTTTATCACTTTTTACAAGATTTGTAACTATTTCGCCAAAACTGAAATCAAGTCTTTGCGAAACCTGTATCACGAGTAAAATCAAGGCGGTTATCATGATAATCGTCTGCAAAGTGTCGGTCCACACTATGGTTTTTATTCCGCTTCTGAAAGTGTAGAGCCATATCAACAAGATAGTTCCGCAAACAGTTACTGCAAAAGGAATGTTCCAGGCATCGAAAACGATGGTTTGCAAAATAAGCGCTACTACATACAACCGGGCAGCGGCGCCAATGGTTTTCGAAAGCAGAAAAAACGAAGCCCCTGTTTTGTAAGTCCTTTTCCCGAAACGCTGACCGAGATAAGTATAAATAGACGTCAGATTCAATCTATAATAAAGCGGCAAAAGCACATTGGCAATAACCAGATAACCAAAGAAAAAGCCAAAAACGGTTTGCATATAGGTAAAATCGATACTTCGTACCATACCGGGCACCGACACAAAACTCACCCCCGAAATGGAAGATCCCACCATGCCAATAGCAACTATCCACCAGGGCGACTTTTTATTCCCAAGAAAAAAAGCATCATTGTCAGTACTTTTTCGACCTGTAATGAATGAAATAATCAATAAAAGCGAGAAATATACGACAATAATCAAAAGAATAACCGACCCTGACATTATAAGTTAATTTTTAAATTTGTAAACTCCGCAAAAATAATAAAAAAAAGTCTCATGCCATAGTAATTTTAGAAATGAATAAATCCCGATATTTTTTGTAAATTTGCATCCGATAATTTTATCACAATCACATTAACTTTTTTCATACGAATAGTGAGTCATCAACAATTTTCATCCGGTTTGCTCGAAAACGCCGTACATGAATTTTCAAAATTACCGGGGATTGGACGGAAAACAGCGTTGCGCCTGGCGCTTCATTTACTCAAACAACCTGACAATGAAGTGGAAACATTTGGAAATGCCCTCATTAATCTACGTAAACATATAGTTTACTGCCGCGTTTGCCATAACATTTCGGACACTGAAATCTGCAATATTTGCAGCAATCCTTCGCGCGACAACGAAACCGTTTGTGTGGTTGAAAATATAAACGACGTAATGTCGATTGAGAACACTCAGCAGTTCAGAGGATTGTACCACGTATTAGGTGGAATTATTTCGCCAATGGACGGTGTCGGTCCGTCCGATCTGGAAATTGATAGTTTATTAAAACGCGTTCAGAACAACGGCATAAAAGAAGTGATACTCGCACTCAGCACGACTATGGAAGGCGATACAACCAATTTTTATATTTTCAGGAAATTAGCCCCGTTCAATATCAAGGTTACGACTATTGCCCGGGGTATTTCCATTGGCGATGAACTGGAATACGCCGATGAAGTAACACTCGGACGCTCTATTTTGAATCGGGTGGAGTTTACAAATTCGTTTAAATAAGAGTTAATAGTTAATTGAGGTTTTCAAACCTCTCCGGTTCTTTATCTCGATCCGGCAAAACAAACTTTATAAACTTTCAAACACAAATACCAAATTCGTATGAAAAAAGCACTCAGAAATATCACTTTTGCTTATTATGCTGTGTATGTAGCAGCTATTCTATCGGCCATCTCAGGTTATTATCTTTTAAGATCGGGCTTCAGTATCGATCCGCAAAGTCAGACGGGCATTACAGTGTCAACGATATTAATTCTCCTGATTATCGGTTCGATACCGGTTACGCTGGGCTTGTTTCATCGTTTTACAAAAAAATGGGTTTTGCTCGAAGATCGTAATCTGAGAATCAAGAAATATCAAACAGCTTCTTTTATCCGATTGACAATAATAGGTGTCGGATTGGTTTTGGGTATGATATTTTTTTACATAATGAACTCGCAATCTATGCTTTTTTGCGCCGGTATAGCTGCCATTGCCCTTTTCTTCTGCAAACCCTCCGAAGTAAAAATGGTTTCGGAGCTAAACTTAGATGAATTGGCAGATTAACTACCCTAATTTATATAAAATTTATTTTTATTAAACCCTGACTTATAATTTCAGATTATGATTATTGCTGTGGATTTTGACGGTACAATCGTTACGCACGAATATCCGAAAATAGGACGTGAAATTCCTTTCGCCATCGATACACTTAAACGTTTGCAAAAAGATTTTCAGGCCATTCTTCTTTTATGGACAGTACGTGAAGGTAAAGAATTGGATGAAGCGGTAGAGTATTGCCGTGAACGCGGTCTGGAGTTTTATGCTGTAAACGCTAATTACCCCGAAGAAAGAGAGAGGGAACAACAACCACGAAAACTGAAAGCAGATTTGTTTATTGACGACCGCAACCTCGGTGGATTACCCGATTGGGGAATAATTTACCAAATGATAGCTTCAGGAAATTACCTTCAACCGATTCCATCTAATAGAGAAAGTGAATATCCACCCAAGAAGAAAGGATTTTTACAGTCATTGCTTGGAGGATGAAATGTTTCGTACTTGCCTAACAGCAGTCGGGTTTTGGGTTTGAGAGTTTTTTGAAAACTTATTTGTGCTCGTTAAATAAAACAGAATGTCGGAACAATAATCAACTGATTAACCAATTATCAATCGTAAATTTAAAAAGTGTTACTCGAAAACGAAAAATTGCGACTACGTGCCGTCGAACCTCAGGATTTGGACAGGTTGTATGTCTGGGAAAATAACCCCGCGCTTTGGATCGTGGGAAACACCCGTCAACCTTACTCGAAGTATGCACTCAAACAATACATACTTCAGTCCGGTAAGGACATTTACGAAAGCCGGCAACTCCGCCTGATGATGGAAAATAAAATTTCCGGCGAAATAGTTGGAACAGTGGATTTATTCGATTTTGATATTCATCACAGCCGCATTGCCTTAGGTTTGTTTGTCGATGAAGCTTTTCAGGGCAAAGGTTTTGCTAAGTCTGCACTACAACTGGTGGAAGAGTACGTCTTTAATTTTCTCAAAATAAACCAGCTTTACTGTCATATTGCCGAAAAAAATACCGCCAGCCGCCGGATGTTCGAAAAAGAAGGCTACGAAACCAACGGCATACTTAAAAATTGGATTAAAACGCCCGATGGATTTGATAATATTATCGTTTTTCAACGATTCGGAAAAGTTACAAATACTTTTGTAAACGACATTCATATATGATTTCGACCGGTGGTTATTCATTAAAATCAACTCATATATAGTGTTTGGGTTCGGGCTTACCTTCAATTGGAAATCTTTCAACCCCCATTACAAACAAATACAATGTAGCAATAGGTGCAGACCAACTCTTTAAAATTTACTACTTTTGTATCCTGTTCTTTTAAATAATAAAATGATTGACAATAATATATTTCACAATAAAAAAGTAGCTTTTCACACCTTAGGTTGTAAATTAAATTTTGCCGAAACGTCGGCCATCGGTAAAAAAATGTCGGACGAAGGTTTCGTTAAAGTACGAGTCGGCGAACAAGCCGATGTGTGTGTAATCAACACTTGTTCGGTTACCGACACTGCCGACCGTAAATGCCGGCAGGCTATCAGCCGGTTAAACCGTCAGCATCCGAATGCAATCATGGTAGTAACAGGTTGTTACGCCCAATTGAAACCGGAAGAAATTTCAAAAATTGAAGGGGTTGATCTGGTATTGGGATCAAATGAAAAATTCAGCCTTCTCGAATATATGCGTGAACTTGACACCGAAAAACCGGCAGAAGTTTACACGACCAAAATTAATCAGATACGCGAATTCAAGCCTTCGTGCTCGCGCGACGACCGTACCCGTTATTTTCTGAAAGTGCAGGACGGTTGCGATTATTATTGCACTTATTGCACCATTCCTTTTGCGCGCGGACGCAGTCGGAGCGCATCGGTGGCCGAAACAGTGGAAATGGCGTTGGAAGCCATCAACGCAGGCGCAAAGGAAATTGTGCTGACAGGCGTGAACATTGGCGATTTCGGAGTACACACCGACGAAAATTTTTTCGATCTGGTAAAAGCGCTCGACCATATCGACCGCGATGTGCGTTTCCGCATCTCATCGATCGAACCGAATTTACTGACCGACGAAATCATAGAATATGTGTTGAACAGCAAACATATTATGCCGCATTTTCATATTCCCTTGCAATCGGGAACCAATGAAGTATTGAAGTTAATGAAACGCAAGTACGACCGGGAACTTTTTGCCCATAAAGTAGATAAGATTAAAACTTTGATGCCTCATGCGTTTATTGGCGTAGATGTGATTGTGGGTGTGCGCGGCGAAACGGACGAATTATTCGAAGAATCGTGCCGGTTTATCGATTCCCTTGATATTTCACAGTTACATGTATTCACCTACTCCGAAAGAGCAGGCACCAAAATGCTTGACATCGAACAAAATACACCAGTGGCAGAGCGCAAAAAACGAAGTGATGTTCTGCATTTGCTTTCGGATAAAAAAACAAAAACTTTTTACGAAAGTCAGCAAGGAAAAACCTATCCGGTACTTTGGGAAAGCCGTCACAACGGCGAAAACATGCTTGGGTTTACCAACAATTATGTCCGCGTGGAACGGCTGTTTGACAAAAATCGGGTGAACACAATCGAAGAAGTAAAATTGGGAGAATGGAATGAGGAACGGTCGGCGTTACGGATTAATGCCGAATAATTGACTTTCCGTATTGAAATCGTAAATTGTAAATAGATAAATTGAGTCTTCTCCGATTACGCCA
>DIFH01000028.1 GCA_002427615.1 Paludibacter sp. UBA5753 | reverse complement strand
AGTAATCCCGAAAAAAGTAATCCTGATAATCCAGTAATCCATTAATCGTGTACAGACAAATGAGCAATAACGAAAATAAATTAGTTCCAAAGTTAAGGTTCCCTGAATTCAAAGATAATGGAGAATGGGGAAAAAAGAAATTGGGAGAATTATGTGACTATTGGAACGGAGCAAGCCATGAGAAAGGAGTAAGTGATGAGGGGGATTATTTCTTACTTTCTCTTAATAGTATTGATATTGATGGCAATTTGAAAAGTGATATGAAAAAATTGTCTTATACAGATAATTCCCTTCAAAGAAATGATTTGGTAATGGTTTTAAGTGATGTTGCACATGGAAACTTTTTAGGTTTAACAGACATCATTCCGACCGAAAGATATGTTCTGAATCAAAGAATGGCAAGATTAAGAATTAGAGATTTAAATGAAGTAAATCCTTACTTTTTAAGAGCTTACATTAATAAAAGTCAGAAATATTTCAAAAGGAAGGGACAAGGTTCTTCCCAACTAAATTTAGCCAAATCGTCTGTTACTGGGTTCCCAATTATAATACCGCCAAAAAAACAAGAGCAACAAAAAATCGCTGCATGCCTTTCCTCATTAGACAAAGTTATCACGGCCGAGAATCAAAAGCTGGAGTTACTCAAAGAACACAAAAAGGGTCTGCTGCAAAATCTTTTCCCGCAGGAAGGCGAAACAGTGCCCAAACTGCGGTTTAAAGAGTTTGAGAATAGTGGGGAATGGGAAGAGAAAGAACTTGGAAGTTTCTGCAATAGCCTTTCATCTGGTAATGATAAAAATTTTGAAGATGGTGAATATGAACTTTATGGTTCAACAGGAGTAATTGGCAGAACTGACAATGCCAGTTATGAAGGAGCTTTCATCTTAGTAGCAAGGGTTGGAGCAAATGCAGGTTATCTAAATAAAGTAAAAGGCAAATTCGGTGTAACTGATAATACCTTGGTCATTGATTTAAATAAGAAGGATTTAGTCAATTTTATATTTTACTCACTTGAAAGTGTTGGATTAAATAAATTAGTATTTGGTTCAGGTCAACCCTTGATTACTGGAGGGGAATTAAAAAGTTTTTTAATATTAATTCCAAGTTCCGAAAAGGAGCAACAAAAAATTGCCGAAACCTTGTCATCATTAGATGATTTAATCACCGCCCAAAGCCAAAGGATAGAGGCATTGAAAATGCACAAGAAAGGACTGTTGCAGGGGTTGTTCCCGAATGTAAATGAAGTAACAAAATGAGCAGAGATATTACCACATATTCAGACCTTCCTGCTTTGGTAACGCATCTGCGTTCCCTTGACAAAAAGTATATTTTGCTATTCGCTTATAACGGAACGGGCAAAACCCGATTGTCAATGGATTTTAGGCTGGCTGGTAAACAGTTTGATGAAGAAGGCAATGTAACTGCAAGAGATACATTGTACTTCAATGCATTTACCGAAGATTTGTTTTATTGGGATAATGACCTGAGAAACGATACTCAACGTGTATTGAAACTGAATAAAGAATCTCAATTTTTCAACGGGTTACAGGAATTAGAGATGGACAATAAAATACGTCCGCTGCTGCATCAATATGCCGACTTCAATTTCAAAATCAATTATGAAGAAGGTTTGGTAGTATTTGAACGACAGGAAATAATTGATGGCACAGCACAAATTATTGACCATATCAAGGTATCAAGAGGAGAAGAAAAATTATTTATCTGGTGTTTCTTTTTAGCAGTGGCACAGTTGGCAATTGACAGACAAGAAGCATATAATTGGGTCAAATACATTTACATTGATGACCCTGTTTCATCATTGGACGACAACAATGCAATAGCCATTGCACACCGATTGACAAGTATGCTAAAGAAAGGTGATGGAGAAATTAGAACCATAATATCAACACACCACGCACTTTTTTATAATGTTCTTCATAACGAACTAGGTAGTGCTAAGAAATTTTTACTTCAAAAAAAAGATAATGCTTATACCTTGCAAGATACAACTGATTCTCCGTTTTTATATCACATATCAGTCATTCAAGAACTCAAAAAGGCCATAGAAAATGATAAACTTTACACCTATCATTTTAGTCTTTTGAGAAATATATTAGAAAAAGCGGCTAATTTTCATGGATTCAAGGGCTTTGCTGATTGTCTTATAGTAAATGATGATGATGAGGACAAAACATTGTATAACCGAATGGTGAGCATTTTGAATCATGGCGGATACTCCTTTTTTGAAGCCAAAGAAATGCTGGAAGAAAACAAAAAATATTTTAAGCAAATATTCGACAACTTCATGAATAACTACAAGTTTAATCAGGAGTTATTTGAAGAAACAAATATAACAGAAATAGTATGACAGCAAACAACCAAACTCAATTAGGGAAAACTCTTTGGAAAATAGCCGACGAGTTGCGCGGGGCAATGAACGCTGATGATTTTCGCGATTATATGCTCTCATTTTTGTTCCTTAAATACCTTTCGGACAACTACGAAGCGGCAGCCCAAAAGGAATTGGGAAAAGATTACCCCGAATATACAGGAAACGGAGGAAAATCCTCCTTGTCTATCTGGTACGAGCAAAACCCTGCTGATATTGTGGAGTTTGAAAAACAAATGCGTAGAAAAATTCATTATGTTATCGAACCTCAATATTTGTGGAACAGTATTACCCACCTTGCCAAAACACAAAGCGAAGATTTGCTGAAAACGCTGCAAAATGGTTTCAAGTACATCGAAAACCAATCGTTTGAGAGCACGTTTCAGGGGCTATTTTCCGAAATCAATCTGGACTCTGAAAAACTTGGTAGGAACTACGAAGAACGAAACAAAAAGCTTTGCACCATCATTCAAAAAATATCGGAAGGCATCAGTCAATTTACAGCTGATAAAGATGTTTTAGGCGATGCTTATGAATATCTGATCGGGCAATTTGCAGCAGGGTCGGGCAAAAAGGCAGGTGAGTTTTATACCCCGCAAAGAATCTCGGACATCCTTTCCG
>DIFH01000096.1:9210-12303 GCA_002427615.1 Paludibacter sp. UBA5753 | reverse complement strand
AAAAAAATCTCTGAATTTACTTCATTTAAAATGTGAAGGAATTCAGAGATTTGTAGAAATTTAATATGTTCTTTTATTTCTGAACCAACACCCATGCATCAGCAAAACGATCTTTAATTTCGTTGATTCGGTTGCGAGCCTGAGAATATTCATTGTAAGAAGCAATTAACACCCGATACATGCCCTGTTCATTTATAACAACAATGGCTTTGTTACCTTCGCTTACTAATGTGGATTGTAATCCTTTTGCATTTGCCTGGCTTTTAAAACTGCCGACAACAACATGATATTTGAATTTTAACGCAGTAGCATCACCTTCGGAAAGCGTAAAGGATTCATTACGGGTATCTTCGGGTTCTGCAATTGTTACTTGTTCGGCGGGAGTTGGAGTTGAAACGGGAGTTGAAACCGGAGTAGTCGTTGCAGGAATATTGGCTCCGGTGATTTCAGCCACTTTTTGTTTCGATTTACATGCAGTACTGGCCATTGCAACAATTGCAAGCGCCAAAATTAGTCTAATTGTTTTGTTCATAATTATTTTTGATATTAATTTCTATTTTTGATACAAAGATGAAAAGAAAAATACAGTTCACCAATAATTTAGTTTTTTTTTAATAAAAAACAACGCTAAAAGTAAACAAAACCGGAAGTAAAATCGTTAAATGAGTACGAATTGAACTAACAAATAAAAAAAACTAACAAATAAAAAAAAACAGTATGAAATTCTCATTAATTGAACTACCTTATGCGCACAATGCATTAGAACCTATTATCTCAGAAAAGACGATTTCTTTCCATTACGGAAAACATCACCAGACTTATGTAAATAACCTCAATGGTTTAGTTGGAGGAACGGAATTTGAAGATGCTGACTTAGAAACAATTGTAAAAAAATCGGAAGGACCTATTTTCAACAATGCCGCTCAAATATGGAATCACAATTTTTACTTTTTATCGCTTACTCCCAAAAAGGGAAGCAAGCCGAGCGAAAAATTAGCTAAAGCCATTGACGCAGCTTTTGGTTCGTTCGATACATTTAAAGAAGATTTTAACAAAGCTGCCATTGCTGTATTTGGGTCAGGTTGGGCATGGCTGGTGAAAGACGCAGAAGGAAAACTTTCGATTGCCAAAGAAAGTAATGCCGGTAATCCTATGACACGCGGACTTGTGCCTCTTCTTACATTCGATGTTTGGGAACATGCCTATTATCTTGATTATCAAAACCGTCGTGCCGATTATGTAGCAGCTCTCTGGGATTTGGTTGATTGGGATGTGGTTTCAGCCAGATATTAATATTGGGTTGATATTTTTATTTAGTAACCGGTTTGATATAAAATCAAACCGGTTTCTTATTTTTGAGACTAATAATATCGGACTTCCCCGCGATTAAATAAACCTATTGGCGTTACACAGGGAAACAGCCAATACCGAACAATTATTGAGCGATATATGTAAATGAATGTCAACGAATTGACTATTGACAGTCTTTTAGATTTAGTTAGCCAAGTCTTCCGGAAAGAAAAGGATATTGCTTTAATAGATTCTTTTCCCTGACATTAATATTTTTAAGAAAAAGTTTAAATTCATCCGAATCGGGATGCAATGGATGATGTGCCTTGTCGGCAGTCAGTTGTTCTAATTGCTTCTTTATATGAATTGTTTCTTCCGAGAAAAAAGTTTCAGAAAATTTTTGCCAGATATAATCTACGGCAACTTCAGAGGGGTGCAGCATATCAGCAGCATAAAACCGGTAATCGCGCAATTCGTCCATCAGAATTTCGTAAGCGGGGAAATAAACGACATTTCCGAATTGCTTCTGTATTTCGTCGATAGCCATTAATAAAGCGCTTTTGCTAACAGTATTTTCATGCGCTCCGTCTTTCAAATGCCGGATAGGACTTACACTTAAAATGATATTTAATTGAGGCAACAATTCATTCAACTTAGTAATTAATGCAAAATAACCGGCTGCTATTTCACCGACAGTCAGTCTGCGACGGATAAAATAATTAGCAGGCAGTTTATGACAATTTGAAACTACCCTCCCACTCTTCTTTTCTTCGAAAACCCACGCCGTACCGAAAGTTATCAATAGAAAGTCGGTATTTTTCAGAAAATGAGCAGCTTTCGTGAACCGATTATTTATCCTTGTAAGACATTTTTCGGGAGTTACATCCGAAAACAAACCGCTATGCGAAAAACTCTGCCACAATGAATGATGCTCAAAAATATCTGATTCGGTAAATGAGTCTTTTTCAAGCAACAATTCTATGCTATTCTGAATTGAAACCGGATTATATAACACACCAAAAGGATTCACCTCAGTCAGAAAAAAAACATCCTGCATTTTCCTCCCGATATTTTCGGAGAAACAAGAACCCAAGGTCAGAATATTACTTTCGTAATTTATTTTACGGGGATAAGGCTCGATCCCGACAATCGTTCTAAACATAATTTTTATCCAAATCCTAAGTGATTTAACCGCAAAATTAATTAAAAAAAGGTATCCTGAAAATTAAAGCAAAAAAGCCCCGAATTATATTCGGAGCTTTTTATAATTTACAGCTTTATTCTATTATAATTTTTCAGCGGTTGCTTTGTCTTTGCAACAAGCTTTTCCTCCTTCAGCTTTCATTTTCGAAGCATCGGCTGTCGATTTATCGCAACATGCTTTTTTGTCGGCTTGTGCTTTGTCTTTACAACAAGCTTTTTCTCCTTCAGCTTTCATTTTCGAAGCATCGGCTGTTGTTTTATCGCAACATGCTTTTTTTTCGGTTTTTACTTCCGTTTTTGATTCATCTTTACTTTTTTGAGGAGCTTGTGCCCTTACGTTTACTGATACAAAAATGGCTACTAACGCTAAAATAAATAAATTCTTTTTCATCTGATTATTAATATTAAATTGTTATTTTTTTACAGCATAAAAACCAATTGCTGCGATTGGTATTCAATCAAAACAATAAACAAAACTCTTGAATAAAAAGTTTATAATTAATTATGAAACGAGCATGATTAGCAATAATCCCCATAAAAATGAAAATCCTACATGCGAGCCTGCCTATCGGCAGACAAGTTCCAAGTAACCTTTAAAAA
>DIFH01000096.1:0-9192 GCA_002427615.1 Paludibacter sp. UBA5753 | reverse complement strand
CCAAGTCGGGGAAAAACTGTGCAACCAAAAACGACTTATTTTCATACAAAAAATCTTGATTAAACTTCATGTATTCAATTAATTGCAAATGTAAAAATAGACGATTTCTTCATCTGTCCATCCATTAAAACGATAATTTTCGGTTTATTTAATAAATATTATTATTCTTCTTTATAAACTGTTCTCATAAAACTAATCAAACTGATTATTTTGAAATTGAATCAGTTAAAGCGACTTGATAGCCCAACTTTACGATTGCCTGTTTTAACTTTTCTACGTTATTTTTATTCTTATTGAAAGTTATCCTGACTATCTTGTTATTCAAATCGACATTCAATGCTTTTACGCCTTTTTCGAAAGCAATATTTCTTTCAATCTTTTGTTTGCAGTTTAAGCAATCCATCGAAACAAAAAATGTTACAGTAGAATCATTTGAATTTTTCTCTGCCGAATTGACATTAAAATTCACGAACAAGAATGCTACAAATAGTAATAGCTTGAATTTCACATTATTCATTATTTCATTAAGTTTAATAATTTATTAATCGCGATTAATTGCCCAACGGAAGCCTGCATAAATTTTACGACCATGCATAGGTCCCCAAACCAGCGATGCATCAAAATCAGCGCTAAATGGATTTTGCACATCAATTATTGGATTTTTCTGTACAAAATCGGTCAAATTTTCAGAACCTAAATATAATGACCATGTTCTGAAATATTTTGTGATTTGTGCATTCAGAATTGTGTACGGATTAAATTCATTCCGCCACAGGGGATTTGACAAATCAGGATCAGGAAGTCGTCCTCCGCCATTAAACTGAGCCGTAAAATCGAACTGCCATTTTTTTAACGGAGTCTGATAAGATGCTGTTATTAAACTTTTTGAGCGACTTGTCAAAGGTTTCTCTCTCAGTTGGCCAGCTATCGTAGTCTTCACATCGGTAATGCGATACGCCAATGTCAGGGTCAATCCTTTTAGCGCCTCCATATTAGCTTCCACTTGCGTACTGCTCGAGTATGATTTACCGTTTAAATTTGAGAAACTGACAGCGTGAGGATTTGAATCCATATCCACCACCACCTGCTGCACGAAATTAGTATAATACCATTCTGCCGTCAAGCTCAGTTCACGTTCGAAAAGGTGAATAAAATTTTGTGCACTAAGTCCATAATTCCATGCTTCTTCCATTTTAATATCCGGCTCAATTGAAACAGCTCTGTTACTGGCAAGCAAAAAATTATTTTCAGCCCAGATATTAGGGAATCTATATCCTTTGCCGACGCCGGCTCTCAAATGTAGATGCTCGTTCATATTATATTTCAAATGCAAACGGGGTGTAACAAAAGCGCCGTATTCGGAATTATAATCGGCACGGAGACCCCCTAAAACAATTAACTTATCATTCAGATTGAACGTATACTCAGCAAAAATACCCGGAACAATTTCTTTGCGCGGAAAAACCGACTGTTGTTGCAATACCAGCGTTTCGTTGTAATTATCAAAATTAAAACTTGCTCCTGTCGAAAGTTTATGTTTCTCGCCAAAACTAGTCTGATAAATCAAATTTGCATATAAGTTTCCCTGCTTACCAACATATTGTTTCTGCCCGTAACGAGCATTTTGATCATGCAACGATCCGCTCACAATAAAGCCTATGCTTTTTCCTGATTCATTATCAAAAACATAACCGTTCTTCAAAAAAAACTCATACCGTTCAGTATTTATACCGATATGATAATCACCGGACAGCTGTCCACCCATTCTCTCTTCGGAAAGTGCCCGCACAAAAGCCTGCGAAACATAATTTCCACGTTTATAATACCAGCGGTTGATGAAATTGTATTGCTTCACCATGGGCATATCCATGAAGTTATCGGCATTTTCATCAATAGCGCTAAATTCGTTGGAAGCATGAACCAAAATACCTGTGGATAGATATTCTGACAATTTGAGCGAAGCATTCAGATTTGCTTCCACTCTTCCTGCATCACTTGCAAACAAATTAGCTGCGACAATTTCGCTGGTTTGTGGTTTTTTGTACTCAACATTGATCTGACCTGTCATAGCCTCGTAGCCATTAATAACCGATGCCGTTCCCTTCGACATTTGGATGCTTTCCATCCACGGACCCGGTATGTAGCCTAATCCATACGAAGAAGCAATGCCTCGTAAATTGGGAATGTTTTCAGTGAGCATTTGTACATAAGAACCCGACAATCCAAGCATCTTAATCTGTTTTGCCCCAGTTGCCGCATCGCTGTACGAAACATCAACCGATGGATTGGTTTCAAAACTTTCGGATAAGTTACAACAAGCAGCTTTGCACAATTCGGTAGCCGTAATTTTCTCTGTTTGAAATACTGATGTACGCGGCTTTATTGTGCCTAAATTTTTACCCGTAACCGACACTTCCGAGAGTTGTATTTGCTCGTTCAACGCAATATTCAAATAATCATGCGCATTTGTAACCTGAATTGTATCCGGTCTAAATGCAACATTACTTATCACAAGCCGGTTGGCGCCTTCATATTCTGGAATGGTAAATTCCCCCGTATTATCAGAAACGGTTCCTACTGTGCTGTTGAGCCAGTAAATATTGACTCCGGGTACGGCTTCTCCTTTTTTATCGGTTACTTTGCCCTTAATGCCGGCAAATGCAAATAACGATAAAAAGACCATACTATATAATAATATTTTTCTTTTCACTATTTATCGATATAATTTTAATTGATGTTTATGACGACCCTAAACACACAAAAAATGTATGTTTTAAATGGCAGACCCAATTAAAATCAAATCAGTAAAATGGTATGAAGTGTAAGGATATCACGTCCTGACAAGGAACATTGATCCGGAGGCGGGTAAGAAAATACAAAATTGCCATCCGGTTGAGAATTCCGAACAATCAATTTATTCTCAAAATAAAACAATTGCATATTTTCAATTGCATTATTCATAAACTGAAAAGCAGAACCGATTGAAGGAGTTTCAACTTTTAGTCTTAAAATATGACAGCCGCCGGAATAGTGATTTATATTGGAACAAGAATAATCTTCCGATTCGTTATGACAACAACTGTAGTTGCCAGAATGATGAACCTTTTCACACGAATTCGCAGCAACATTCTCAATACCTGTATCTTCACATCTTTCACAACAATATTGAATGATGTTAAAACCTGTTCCGGCTAAAAGAAAATAAAGCCCGAAGCATAATGAGAATATGTGTTTGAATTCTTTTTTCATCACTTACAATTGACAAAGATAATATTCTACACCTTATAATGTAAAAAAATTAAAGTGTTTTTGAAATATTTTAGAAATTATCTACTTAAATATCTTATTTTTGTACTCTGTAATATCTCAAAATAATCATCATGAAAAGAACCTATATCTTTTTAATTCTGTGCATTTTATCTATCCCATACTTTACTTCGTGTAAGCAGAAAACTATTAAAACTGTTGAAAAAAATGTATCTCAAAAGTATTATTTGTCGTCGGATACCACAAAAGGCAAAATAAATATTGATATAAATGTAGAAATTCCGGTATGTTACGACAATGAAATTGTTTTGGATTTAATCAGAAAAGAAATAATCAGCAACTTATTCGGGGATAATTATATAAATATCCCTATCGACTCTGTTGTACAAAAATTTGCGGTTGATTTGATAACTGAATATAAACTCAACAATGGTCCCTTATTGGAGCAAATGGATAGTACGAGTCTTTATTCATTTAATAATGAACATGTATTGGAAGGCTTTTCATTGTTAAACGATGAAAGGATTTATTCTTATGGCATTAATCGTTATGTATTTATGGGTGGCGCTCACGGATTAAGCAATGTAAATTATTTTAATTTCGACCTCCGGACAGGCAAAAAAATCACTGAAAAAGAGCTATTCAAAGATGATTATGCAACAAAACTGTCGGAGTTAATCAAAGTTCGGATTGTTGAACAAAGTGTTGAAGATCAAGAGTCGGATACGATTCTGAATCTCGAAGATACCGATTTTTGGGTGGATGCTATCAAACCCAACGAGAACTTCTATATAACCGATGAAAGTATAAACTATGTTTTCAACCCTTACGAGATTGCTCCTTATTATATGGGACAAACAGAAGTAGTCATACCATTTTACAGACTTAAAGACATCTTAAAACCAAACAGCATCATCTCATATTTAACTGATAAAGAGCGAATAAATAGATAATTAAATATCCATGTTCCTTTTAAAATCAAAAATATACAGTTAAATTAAACACTGATTAATATGACTTTACAAAAAGACAATCGATTAGCCTGGGGTATTTCTTTTCTCGTATTCGGGTTTATTCTTCTCGCTCGCCAACTGGACATATTCCCCCCCGAAATTTCGAATATAATTTTTGACTTTAAAAATTATCCATTAATTATCGGAATTATATTCATACTTACCCATAAAAATAAGAATATTGGCTTGATACTGATAGTTGTCGGGCTTTTCTTTCGTTTATCCGACATCATCCGCTGGACTCAACATGTATCCGATTTTATATGGCCATTTCTGTTGATTATTGTCGGAGTAATACTGGTTTTTGGAAAAGGTAAGAGGAAAAAATATTGATCGTAAAACCTTAAAAAGATGGAAATTGTAATTCTTGGAGCAGGAAATATTGCCACACATTTAGCTAAAGCACTAAAAAACAAAGGATTTACAATTGCACAGATTTACAGCCGGACAGCCGAATCGGCAAAGGCATTATCTGACATGCTGGACGTCCCCTACATCACCGAAATCGATGATTTGTATAAAAATGCCGCAGTTTATATCTATGCTCTGAAAGATAGCGCTTTAGAAACATTAATTTCCAGAATTAATGTCCCTGAAGCTATTCATATTCATACTGCAGGAAGTGTTTCCCTTAATATTTTCCAGGATAAAACATCCCGATACGGGGTCATTTATCCCTTACAAACATTTTCAAAAACCAAAAATATTGATTTTGAGAATATTCCTTTATTGGTGGAAGGAAATAATGCGGAAACAACAAAAATACTGATGGATATTGCGAACCGGTTATCGACACAATGTTTTCAGGTAAACTCCGAACAACGTGCAAAATTGCATTTATCAGCCGTATTTGCCTGTAATTTTACCAATTATATGTATGCAATTGCCGAAGAATTAGTAACTGAATCGAACCTGCCCTTCGACATCCTGAAACCATTGATTGCTGAAACGGCTGATAAAATAAATAACTTGTCCCCGAAACTGGCTCAAACAGGACCGGCAGTGCGTTATGACGCAAACATACTTGAAAAGCATATCGCCATGCTGCAACATAAACCGGAACTCATGAAAATATACAAAGAACTTAGCGAGCAAATTCATAAAATGGCAACAACCAACCAATAAAAATCAATCTCCCAGTTGTTTGTCTATCAGTTCAATTTCATTTTTTCGCTGGGATAATTCTTTCAAATAATTTGTCACCCAAGTAAAATATTGGTCGTTTAGCAGTATCGAACCCGACTCAAAATATTCATAGGCTTTCTTTGCATATTCTATTGCTTTATCAATATCCCCTGTGATTTCATAAGCTACGGCAATATTATTCGATAGTTTCGCTTTTAAACTTCTACCGCTTTTATCCATTGCCTTTTCCCATATTGAGATGGCTGCTTCCCAGTTTTTTACGTACAATGAATCCATCCCTTGTTTCATATACTTATTCGATGTATTGAAAAAGTAGCGATCGGATTTATCCCAATAAGGAACAAAACGTTTTATTGAATTTTGACCGACATATAATGCTCCATCGACCAAAGCATCCGAACGCGCAGGTAGCTCCGATAAAGCTTTCTGACGTTGATATGACTCTGCATCCCAATAAATTGTATCTCTAAAGGTAATTTTTTCATAGTTATCTTTACCCGGATAATGAATACTCCACTGACTTTCGTACCGGGCTACCAATGCCGTGTAATACGAACGGCCGTCGTCAAGAAGAAGCTCCGTTATTTTGTCGTTTACTTTTAACCGGTCGAGAGATAATACCACGTTGGCATCGTATTTTTTGCACAATGCATTGATCGAATCGGTTGAAACAGGATATATAGTAAAAAAGTCGGAACCATTGTTCACTGAGTTTTCATGAAGCTGAACTTTGTTAAAAAACCCTTTATTGGCTAATTCCTCATAAACGACACTTAAACAAAAAAGTGGCAGGCTATCGGTCTTTTGCCTGATATTTTTCGTTTTTTCATTGTAAAACTCAGTTTTATGACCGTAATCATCCGGCTGTTTGACCGTATTGTTAATTATAAGTAAATTGTTCGTCTCCGGGTCGAACGTTACTTTAGCCGGTTTAAGCACATCCAGACTTGTATAAAGCATACTGGTACATGAACTGAAGAAAACTGCAGCGAAAATAAGTAAAACCCGGGGTATCGTAAGTATTTTCATTTTCTTATTAAAAGTTTAAAACAGTGACTTATATAGTTATTTCAAGATTATCATAAGATAAGTAAATATTATCGGGTAATATTTTTTGAATATCTTCATGTTTCCCCAAATCGTGGCTGAAATGAGTAAAATATGTTTCGCGGGCGCCTATCGTTTTCGCCAGCGACAATGCCTCTTTTAACGAAATATGTGCAATATGTTGGTTAATTCTAAGTGCATTCAAAATTAAAACGTCCAATCCTTTCAGTTGTTCAACGGATTCATCACTAATTGTCTTCACATCAGTCAGATAAGCTGCTTTCCCGATTCGAAAGCCTAAAATAGGCAGATTGGCATGCATGACCCTGACAGGTTTAATCACGATATTTCCGACAACAAATTCATTTTCATCTATTTCGCGTAAATGAATTGTCGGAACTCCCGGGTAAGGATTTTTGTCGAAAGCATAAGGCATATTCCGTTTTATCGAATTAAGCACCCGGTTTTCGGCGTAAACAATTGTTTCGCCTAACGGACGAATATCATCTAACCCTCCAATATGATCGTAATGTTCATGCGTTATTAATATAGCATTTATATTTTTAGTTCCTGTACGCAGCAATTGCTGGCGAAGGTCGGGTCCACAATCGATAAGGAGCTGGGTATCTTCAATTTTAAACAAAACAGAAGCGCGTAAGCGTTTATCCTTTTGGTCGGTCGATTTGCAAACATCACAATTACAACCAATCTGAGGTATTCCGGTTGAGGTTCCTGTTCCTAAAAACACAAGTTTCATTTTCGATAATATATTCTGATGTTTACAAATTCATTCTTATTCTCCAATTGTTTGGATACAGATTGTTACATCGGTTGCCAATATTTTTAACCCAACCCAAAGGCTGATTTTTATATTTTATCAGGACATAACCCCTTTTATTCTCCGGTAAACTGATTGCTTCTTTTTTCAGATACGCTATGGCTGTATCGTAGTCAACATCAGCGCTTTCAACATTTTCACCTATCAACATTTTTGATAGCGCTAATTGAGTGGTCGGGATAATATCTTTGCCTTTAATTTCAGCTATCAACAAACCACTTTCGATACATTTCAGATATTTATTCAGCAACATGAACTTATTCAGTTTGTCGGACTCGTAAGCTCGGATGAAATTATTATCGTTAATAAAAGTCCATTCCTTTGATTTACTGAGCTGAAAAGGAAACTCACTTTGATTAACAAATGTTGTTCCTTTTTTAATATCCTGCTTATATTGTTTTGAATAAACAGTACTGCTATTTTTTCGGAGAACAGAAAGAAAAAAACCTTCCCCCCTTGTACGATGAGGGTAGAAACGGTATCCGAAATCAGTTTCAGTTATGTCATTTATTCCATTCAAATCAATTTTCAATAATTCAGCACCCAATTCATTACATATCCATTCAACATTGTCTTCGTTTTCCTCCCGATTATAAGTGCATGTGCTGTAAACTAATATTCCGTCCTGTTTTAAAGCGTCCCAAACTTCGCCCACAATTTTACGTTGGCGATCGGCGCAAAGAATAACATTATTTTCAGACCATTCGTTTATAGCGCCGGGATCTTTGCGAAACATTCCTTCACCCGAACAAGGAGCATCCACAACAATGGCATCGAAAAAGTTACCGAGTTTTGAAAAAACTTCAGGTTCATTATTTGAGACTAACACACCCGGGTTTCCCCATTTAGAAATATTCTCAGCCAGGATATAAGCCCTCGAACGTATGATTTCGTTACTTACCAACAAACAATCGTCGTTTAAATACTGAGTAAGCAATGTTGATTTCCCGCCAGGAGCAGCACATAAATCAAGCACAGTTCCTGCGTCAGGGAAATATTGCTTTACAGCTTGTGAAAGGAACATTGAACTGGCTTCCTGCACATAATAAACACCGGCATGAAACAAAGGATCGGCCGTGAATAATGGCCTTTCGTTCAGATAATATCCTTTTTCACACCAAGGTATCTTTTCTCCTTCGGGCTTATAATCCATCTTGTCGTTGACCCTGATACTCGTTGGAGGAGCCTGTTCGAGTGCATTCTCGAAAGCCGGATAGTCGTCTTTCAATAATATTTTAGTGCGTTCAACAAATCTATTGGGCAGCATCATCAATTGACTTCCTTTTGGTGTTTGATATGCAAAAATATAATTTTTTAGACGGACATTGAATAAATAATCAAAATAAAAAAATATTGTCAGATTTCGCCCTTGCTAATTGTGCATATTTAATTATTATCCAGAAACTTACAATGCTCTAACAATTTTCGTTATAATTTGCTCGTATTCATCGTTACTCAGATAAATCTTGCGCGGATTCATCTCGAAAGTTTCGCCATACGACAAACCGTTTTCATATTTAGGTACCAGATGAAAATGTAAATGAGCTAATTTATCGGAATAGGCGCCATAATTAATTTTAGCAGGAAGAAAGACTTTTTGCATTGCTTCGGCCACTTTGCATACATCTGACATAAATGCATTGCGGTTTTCCTCCGAAAGTTCAAACAACTCATTTACATGGTCTTTATATGCCACGATGCAGCGTCCGTAATAACTTTGCTCTTTAAATAAAAAAAGAGTTGATACGCTCAATTCACAAATCCGGATCATCAAGTCCCTTTGCAATTCGTTTTGTTGACAATACAGGCAATCGGGAGATTTTTTCATAAAAATATGTTATTTTGATATTTTATTCATAATCGAGTAGGTAGGGGGATTAC
>DIFH01000080.1 GCA_002427615.1 Paludibacter sp. UBA5753 | reverse complement strand
GAACCGCTTCCTGCAAGTTGCCAAGGTCTTTTACGTTTGTATATGTTTTCATAAATGGTAAATTGAAAATTGAAAAATGGTAATTTATTTCGGCTCCATCACAATCAAGGGAATCAGCATTTCTTCCAACGAAATTCCACCATGCTGGAACGTATTTTTATAATAGCTCACATAATGATTGTAATTATTTGGATAGGCAAAAAAATCTTTGTTTCCGGCAAAAATATAAGCTGAACTTATGTTTGGACTCGGCAATCCTACTTTTGTAGGTTGTAAAATTTCAAAAACCTCTTTTTTGTTATAACTTAAATTTTTACCAACTTTATAACGCAAATTTACATTGGTATTTTTATCGCCAATCACTTTTATCGGATTATCGGCTTGGATTGTCCCGTGGTCGGTGGTAAAAATTACTTTGTAGCCGCTTTTGGCAATAGCTTTCATCAATTCATAGGTTGGCGAATGGCGAAACCACGACAAGGTAAGCGAACGATAAGCCTGTTCATCGTTTGCCAGCTCGCGCATCATTTTCGATTCGGTACGGGCGTGCGAAAGCATGTCGATAAAATTCAACACAATAACATTCAGTTGGTTATTTTCGATACGAGGCAATTGTTCAATCACTTTCTCGCAAAAAGCCGATTCATTAATTTTTTGATAAGAAAAAGTGTAGTTTTTGCGAAAACGATGCAATTGGGTCTGAATTAAATCCTTTTCATTCATGTTTTTGCCTTCTTCTTCATCTTCATCCACCCAAAGGTCGGGGAACATTTGTTGAATTTGCAAAGGCATTAAACCCGAGAAAATGGCGTTTCGGGCATATTGCGTAGCAGTAGGCAAAATACCACAATACATTCCCTCATCAGTAAAAGTAAAAAACTCAGCCATTAGTTCGCGAATGACCTTCCACTGGTCGTAACGAAAATTATCTACCAAAACAAAAAACACTTTTTCGCCTTTATCAATCAACGGAAACACTTTTGTTTTAAATAAATCGGGACTCAAGAGCGGACGCTTTGCCGGATTTTCAAACCACGATTCATAATTTCGTTTGATAAACTTATTAAATGTTGTGTTTGCTTCCGTCTTTTGCATTCGAAGCATTTCGTCCATGCCATTATCCGTTTCGGCAAGTTCCAATTCCCAATAAACCAACTTTTTATACACTTCTACCCAGTCTTCGTAAGTCAGCGAGTCGTTAATTTGCATCCCAATTCGTCCAAATTCCGAACGATAAGTAGAGCTTGTATGTTCCGATACGATTTCTTTTTTATGGATATTTTTCTTGAGTGTCAGCAAAATCTGACTCGGGTTTACCGGTTTTGTAAGATAATCGGCAATTTTATTTCCGATGGCCATATTCATGATATTTTCCTCTTCGTTTTTGGTAATCATTACCATCGGCACATTAGGGTCAATATCTTTTATCAACGCCAAAGTTTCCAAACCGCTCAAGCCCGGCATGTTTTCGTCGAGAAAAATAATGTCGAAGGATTCTTTCTGGCAAATATCTACGGCATCTTTCCCGTTGTTAGCGGTTACCACATCGTAGCCTTTTTCTTCAAGAAAAAACACATAAGCACGAAGTAAATCTATTTCGTCATCAACCCAAAGTATGCGGTCTTTTTTCATAAGCTTTTATTTCAAATAATATTCCTGCATGAATTCAAAATAAGTATTCATGACATTTTGTTGCATCACGACATTCAGGTTTTTTTGAGTGCCGAGCAGGTTACGATAATCAGTTCCTTTCAGGTTATCAAATAACGAACGTTCTTTTACCATGCGGATAAGATAAGACTTAGCCAAATTGGCATCGGCAAATGAACCGATGATGATTACCTGCATTTTCCCCACTGTTTCTTTGTTGATTTTCAGGTTCAACATGCCGTAGTTTTGAGCATTATAAGCATCGAATGCAGTTTTTAATTTATCAAAATCGAATGTGCCTGAAAGCACCGCAATCGACACGTAATGCGGATCGTTAGGCTTGTATGCAAAAAGATTTTTGAATAACGGAACATTTTCTTCTTTTGGCTGAACTGTGGCAGGAGTCCTAACCGGAGTTGTATTTTTTGCCCTTGTTACATCCATCGACTCATCAGTTTTTACAGGCTTTTTCTCCATTTGAGGCGTTGCCGAAGATGGAGTGGCAACTGCCGGCGTTGTTTGTTTTGGAGCTATATCATTTTTCATCGACAAAGATACAGGTTGGGTAGCATTTGCCAATGTTTTTCCAGTTACGGATGTTTTTCCGGATAAATATTTTGTCTGATAAGCCAGGTATTCGTCTAATCCGAACAAAGTCCTTATCAATCCATAGTTTTGTTCCGAAATAATTACTTTTCGGGCATTCATTTCGTTCAATAAAGCTGATAAAGAGGCGTCGCTTTCGATAGAATTTACATACCATTCCGTTTCGTCGTACGATTCGAAATTTGTTATTGATAGTGTATTTTGCGTACTATCTAATTTAGCTGTCACCAAGTCAAAATCTTTCACCATAAACCGCGTGAAATTATAGGCGGCAATATTGTAAAGCAGTTTATTCATCAGTTCTTTATCCGCTCCGGTAACAATCATGAGCCTGTGTCTCGTTGCTTTTTCGGAAGAGAATTGACCTCCGGTTTGCTGGGCGGCTTCTTCTTTTAACACTTCCTCGCGACGGGACAGCAAAGTTCCGTGCGATGTCCCTGTTTTAGCTTCCCTTCCCTGTTTTATCAATGCCAGAATGTCCTTCGACATGGCGCTCACATCACTCTCGGGAAATTTTTCAACCACGGCATTCAATGCTTTTTCAAAAATTTCGGGTTTATCCGTTTTGCCAATGCTTAATGCGTTTAAAAACAAGAATTTGGGCATCAAGTCCGACAATGGATAATTTTGCTGAATGTATTCGGTATTTTTTTTCACCGTCCTGAAATCACTCGCATTATAAGCGGTGTAAGTTACATTGTAAAGCGAATCCTGCTCGCGATACATACGTGCCATGCGTTCAAGATAATCGGGTTGCGAAAGCACTTCCGCATATTTTGAATCGGGAAATTCCTGCATTAGTTTATTCCGGTAAACTTCAGCCTGAACCGGATTCCCATTCTTCGTTTCGAGCATGTAGCTTTGGAAGTAAGTTTCTACTTTCCTTTTATCGGCAGGAAAACGACGTGCAAATTCGTCAAAAGTTTTAATCGCCATCGGGAAATCTTCCACTTTTTCTTTATAAATCATCCCCATATTGAAAAGGGCTGTTGCAATTTCGGCATTCGATTTTGCAAGCTGAGCAGGCGTAACCGGAATTTGCCGGAGATAAAACTCCGGAGTTTTATCTCCGGTAACAGTGGAAGCGCTCAGGCTGGTTGTATCGCCCGTGCTTTCTGCCGACTGTGAAGAGCCGGCAGAAACGTTTTCGTCGGCAAAGAGCGTTGAAGTTTTATTGATACGCCGCCAGTTGTCTTCCAGTTTGCGTCTTCCCCACTTTTTCTGGAAATCGGTTTGTCCGGATTTAACTAAAGTGGAATTGTAAAAATACCAATCGCCCGATCCGGTTGATGCTCCAATAGGAGTCATTGGCTCAAAATCATCTATTCGATTTTGTTGTTCTGATTTTGATTTTTCCAATTCAGCCGCCGCTTTTTCGTCTGCAATCAATTTTTCAATTAACTTATTCACTACTTCGAGCCTTTTGCTCTCGGAGAGTGTTGACAAATATTGCAAACTGTCCTGCAATACAACTATTTCATGTTGAACTACCAACTCGCTCAGCGTCTCGGCAAGTTTCGACACGCGGGCATAATCTTCATGGTCAACCGTGATTATTTTTGATGCCTCATCATAGCAGGGTTGTGCTTTTATATAGGCTTTCTTTTGATAGAACAAATCACCTAAAGTGATTAATGTTAAAGCTTTATCAAAACCGTTACGCGTACTTTTCTCTACTGACTGATTAAAAAAATCTATGGCTTTTGCCGTATCTTTGTTTTGAAGATAAGTTTTACCCAAAGCAAAATATATTTGATCAAGATAATCCTTGTTATTTTGATTTTTGAGCATTTTGTTCAGTTCCTTACGAACCGATCCGACATTCTTATTCTCGAGCTCAGCCCTGTAAATCCGGGCATTAAAATCCATCTCGAAAGAAGGATTTAACTTGATAACACGTGTAAATGCATCGTAAGCTTCTTTATTGCTTCCCGTCTTTTTATAAAGTTGAGCCAACAAAAAGTTGAAACGTTGTTTCTGAACTTTATCGGTTTCCTTTTTTAAGGCGATCTCCAGGAAAGGGATGGCCTCTTTATACTGATGTTTTTTAAGCAGTAGATCGGCATTTACCGAAGCAAATAACCCTGCATTTTGAGGTTTCAGGTCGTCCTGTTTCAGTTTAGAAAGAACCTGTTCCGCCTCATATATCCAGCCCATCTCGCCATAAGCGCGGGCTATCCAGAGTTGGCAACGGGCAACCACATCTTTATCATTGGCATAATGGCGTGCAATATATGTGAAAGTTCCTACCGACCCAATGAAATCTGCTTTGTGAAATTCTGCTTTAGCCAGTAACAACCAGACATCTTTCAAGACAGGGTTAAATTCTTCCTGTTTGTACCATAACTGATATTCAGGATCGCTCCATTTTTTCACATTACGCTCCGGTTTCTGCTTGATGGAATGAAGTTTAATGGCTTTCCGGCATTTTTCAATGGTTCTGTCCATATTCGATTGAGCCGAATTTGCATTGTCATGTTTGCTAATCGGATACATTGGGATGATCGTCGAATAATCCTCTTTGTTGGCATTCGAGATATTTCGCATTCCTTCTTCAAAAGCAGTTGTGCCATTGAAGTATACGTTAAAACGCGTATTTATAGCTTGATAAGTACGGGTCGACCAGGTATTCTTTTTTGCCGAACATGCACCGAACAAAACCATTAATAGCGTGAGAACTACAATATGTTGATATTTTAATTTCAAAAAAAGAGGAATTAAAGTTTTTCTTAATAATACTTTACAAGTCAAAATACAAACTTAAAAAACGTGATTCTATTGTGTTTTTAACTCACAAAAATACGCAATTCTGAACACAAACAGTTAACTTTGCGCCGAAAATTATGTTGTATTAAGATAATAAAGGAATATAAATTATGTGGGTACTTATTATCATTTTAGTTTTGTTTGCGCTTATTCTGATGGGCTTAACTTATTGGAATCGCCGCAACAAAACAGAAGAAACCGAAATTAAAATAAACAATGACGGAGAATGCTGTGGCGCTCACGAAGTTTGCGATCGTGAGTCATTGTTAAATTCCGATGATAAAATTGAATATTTCGATGATGAAGAGTTAGACTTTTTGGCTGATATTCAACCTGAAAATCTCTCCGATTCTCAGGTGAAACAACTATCAGATGTGTTTTTTACACTCAAAGATAGCGATGTAGCCGCCTGGCTTCGAAGTTTGCAAATACGCAGGATACAACTGCCTCTCGAATTAAGGGAGCAGGCATTGTTGGTTGTGAGTGAAAGAAGAGGGCTATAAGCCCTTTTCTTGTCATTTAAGATTCTTTTTTATCAAAATAATTCCACCAATAGTCAGAACTCCGCTAACGACTCCCAACCAAAGAGTTTCCCCCGAGCCAATTACATCAATGTCGACAACCTGATAGCCATTGTATTTCAAATAATAAAAAATTACCGCAATGGCATTGTTTGTAAAATGGGCAATTATCGGCAACCATAAACTACCGCTCCAGACAAGTAAATAGCCGAAAAAAGCGCCGAGCAGCATGCGGGGAAAAAATCCGTAAAATTGTAAATGTATAGCGCTGAACACAAATGCTGCTATCCATATCCCCCAAATTGCACTTCGCCATTGGGTAAGTATTTTTTGAATAGTTGCCCTGAAAAACAGCTCTTCGCCCAAAGCCGGAATCATGGCAATTAAGAAAATATTAAAGAGCAACTCATTGACAGAGTGAATATTCAACATCTTTTCGGTCAGTACGGCAGCTTGTTCTTCTGAATTTTTCATCCAAGCTTCGACAGGCGCTAAAAAATCAGGCAAAGCAATTTGTTGGTTCAGGGACGTGATTAGATTGATAAACGGAATAGCCACTCCCATTAAAACCACAACAAGCAAAATTGACGACAGCTTGAGTTTCGTTGTCAATTGGAGGTAATGCAATGGCTTTTCGCTCCACAAAAAAGCCAGCGCCAAAGGCGGAACGACAAACATTCCGACCGACTGGATCAACTGCATGATTTTCAGATTGTGCATGTTAGTCGTGTCGTTGTTCGTGACTAAACCGACAATCAACAGGGTAGAGAGTAAAACGAAAACAAGAACAACAATCAATTGCAATATCTTCGAAAGGACTCCTGATTCTTTAAAAATTCCTTTTATCATTTCATTGTAAAGATATTTTGTGAGGGTATTTAGCAAAAAAAACTCCTATTGTCTTTATGACAACAGAAGTTTTTCTTTGTTTGATTTTAAAGGAATTAAGCTCTTGGTCTTGCTTCTTTTACTACCATGGTGCGACCATCGAATTCTGCGCCGTTCAATTCTTCGATTACTTTTGCTGCAGCTGTATCATCAGCCATTTCAACAAATGCAAATCCTTTTGATTTTCCGGTTTCGCGGTCTTTGATAATTTTGCAAGAGTCTACTTTTCCATACTCTTCCATAACCCCTTGAAGGTCGTTTTCGCGAACTTTGTAACTTAAGTTACCTACGTAAATGTTCATAAAATAAAATAAAAAATGAATAAAATATTGTTTCAAGAACAGCATAAACAAACGAGGGTTAAAAGGAATCTGTTCAAGGGAAGAAGAGATAGGAATAACCATGCGAAAGAAATACAGTATCTTAACGGCTACAAAGGAAGTCAATTATTTTTGATTGCACAACAAAAAGTGTAAAAATATTTGAATAATAATAAAATATATTCATTTTTTAGCAATTTTCCGCTCGATTAAGAAGAAGTTATTACAATTCGATTGATGGCTAATTGGAAGATCGAAATAATGACTTGATTATGTACCGTATAATAAACACAAATATAATAGGCGTTTGAAGGATAAAACCGTCCGACTTTTTCAAGCGGTCAGGCAACAAAATCGCAATAATTAGTGTCAGAAAGAAAACTCGGTGTTTGATAAGAAAACGTCAAGGTCAAGGCGCACGAAGTAGCAAAAACACGGAGTTTACTCTGGTAAATGAGTAGTTTTTGCTGCGAGTGCAACGCAGAGATTGGCGTTTTCTTGCAAACACTAATTAGGGAACGAAACGTTAAACTCTTACTTGCCCCTCGCCTTTTACCATCCATTTGTACGAACAAAGTTCAGCCAATGCCATTGGCCCGCGGGCATGAAGTTTTTGTGTGCTGATACCGATTTCGGCGCCCAGTCCGAATTGCGCCCCATCGGTAAAAGCTGTCGACACGTTGGTGTAAACGCAGGCGGCATCTACCAACTTATCGAATAAGCTTATGTTCCGTTCATCTTCGCTCACAATACATTCGCTGTGTTTCGAGCTGTACTTTGAAATATGATCAATGGCTTCCTGAATGGATGAAACGGTTTTAACCGACATTTTATAATCCAGAAACTCAATGCCGAAACTTTCGTCGGTAGCCTTTTGTAGCAGTGCTTCGGGATAATTGCCTGTTAATGCGGTATATGCTTTACCGTCGGCATAAATAATTACATTTTTTGTGGCCAGTTGTTCGCATAAAGAAGGCAAATCCGCCAATCTTTTCTCATTTATCACTAAGCAATCCAACGCATTACACACGCTTACGCGCCGGGTTTTGGCATTGAAAATAATGTTTCTTCCTTTATCCAGGTCTCCGGATTCATCAAAATAAGTGTGACAAATACCGGCTCCGGTTTCGATAACAGGAATGCGTGAATTGTCGCGCACAAATTCAATCAGCCCCTTGCCCCCGCGCGGAATTATCACATCGACAAAACCAACGGCGTTCATCAACTCGGCTGTAGCTTCACGTCCGGCAGGAAGCAGGGTTACTATATTTTTATCCAACCCGAATTTATCCAACACCGATTGAATCACTTTCACGATGGCAGCATTCGATTTATACGCATCGGTTCCGCCTTTCAGCACACAGGCATTGCCCGATTTCAGGCAAAGTGAAAAAACATCGAAACTCACGTTGGGGCGGGCTTCGTAAATAATTCCCACCACACCAAAAGGAACCGTAATTTTTGAAATCCGCAACCCATTGGGTCGCTCCATCTCCATCAGTTTTTTTCCCAGCGGCGAAGGCAAGGAGGCAACATTGCGGATGTCGGCGGCAATTCCCTCAATACGTTCACGGCTTAACAAAAGTCTGTCGTACATTGGATTCAACTTATCCATGGCAGCCAGATCTTTAATATTTTCCGCTATAATTTCGTCCGATTTAAAGACCGCTTCGTTAGCCAATGCCAATAAAACCTGATCGATTGTCTCGTCGCTAACAAGATTGAGCGTTCGTGAAGCCGCAAGTGCAGCCTGTTTCCAGTTGCCGGTTGTTGATTGTAAGTTCATCGTAAAAACTATGTGATACTAATTATTTTTCAGCCAGTTATTATATTGTTTCAAAACATCCTTTATATCAATAAAATCAATTTTCTTGTCTAATTGTTCAATAAACCGTGAATCGAAATCGTAGTCGGCAAGTAAACTTTGCAGGTTTTTGTATTTCTTGCTTTTTTCTACTTTCACAATCCCTTTCGATTCACTGTACAAATAATAAACTGGGAATCTCAACCACTTGTCAGGGACGCTTATCAATCCGTTGTTAGGATCAATAAGCACATTGCGATAAAGTTGATAGTTATTGTCGCGATACATCAGGCACAAGAACCGATTCCGTTGTTTTTCGCTTGTAACTATACTTTTGAAATTCAGCGTAAACCGGTTAAAAATGTATTGAGTGGATTTATATTGGAACGCGAATCCCTGAAGCGATTCGGGATAATAAATTGTAAACTTCGTTTCGTCATCAGCTTTAAAGCTTACTCCGAAATAATAGGTTTCAGTCTCGATACCCGATAAATTGTATGCTCCGGAGATTTTACCGAAAGAACTTATTTTTATTGTGCCCCAAACGGTGTCGGCATTATTTTTCACTATATAACCCGGCACATTGCCTGCCGTCAAAAAGCCGGACAACGCCAAGGCTGTTAAAATAATATGTGTTTTTAAATTTCTCAATGTTTAGCGTTGTTTTACAGTTCTTCGATAATTCTTTCGATAAAATCACTGCTTTTGTTCTCAAAATCAAGTTGAAGTTGCTCCAGATATATTTTCACGAATTGAGAAGAAGAAACTTTAAAATTTCTATAGGGCGATTCAAAATTATAACTGTACTTTCCATTTTTCAGTTCAATGTCATCCTTTATTATCCGGTACGACATTGAAAGTGTTTG
>DIFH01000120.1:9482-9770 GCA_002427615.1 Paludibacter sp. UBA5753 | reverse complement strand
TTCATATTAAATTAACTTCTATAACTTCATAAAAACAATATTATGAACTACTTCAGTAACAATCCGGCCTTAAAGTTCCAGTTATCGCATCCGTTGATGCAAAAAATTGTAACGCTCAAAGAGCAGAACTTTGCCGACAAAGATAAATATGATTATGCATCGCGCGATTTCGAGGATGCAATTGACAATTATGAAAAAGTATTGGAAATTATCGGTGAAATTTGCGCCGAAGTGATTGCGCCCAATGCCGAAAGCGTTGACCACGATGGACCGCTTGTACTCAACAAC
>DIFH01000120.1:0-9390 GCA_002427615.1 Paludibacter sp. UBA5753 | reverse complement strand
TACGTAATGGGCGGTGAAATGGTGTCGCGTGCCGATGCCGGTTTTGCCAATATATGGGGACTGCAGGACTGCGCCGAGACTATTGCCGAATTTGCCGATGAAGAAATCAAAGCAGAATTTCTTCCGCGCGTTTGCGAAGGACAGACTTGCTCGATGGACTTGACGGAGCCCGATGCAGGTTCGGATTTACAAGCGGTTCAGTTAAAAGCCACTTACAACGAAAAAGATGGTATCTGGTATCTGAACGGTGTAAAACGTTTTATTACAAACGGCGATGCTCAAATCAAACTCGTATTGGCGCGTTCGGAAGAAGGAACAACTGATGGACGCGGATTATCCTATTTCATAGCCGACAACAAACACGATGATACGATTAAAGTACGTCGTATCGAGAATAAACTGGGCATCAAAGGTTCTCCAACCTGCGAACTTGTTTTTACCAACACGCCTGCCAAGTTAGTGGGTGTACGCCGCATGGGCCTCATCAAATACGTGATGTCGCTGATGAACGGTGCGCGTTTGGGCGTCGGCGCTCAATCGGTAGGCGTTTCGCAAGCGGCTTACGACCAAGCCATTGCTTATGCCCGCGATCGCCGTCAGTTCGGTAAAGCCATTATCGAATTCCCTGCCGTTTACGAAATGGTGTCGATGATGAAAGCCAAACTCGACGCTACACGCGCGTTGCTTTACGAAACAACCCGTTTTGTGGATGTTTATAAAGCTTACGAAAGCCTTGAAGCTACGCGCAAACTGACTCCCGAAGAAAAAGCGGATTATAAAGAATACCAACGACTTGCCGATGCATTTACGCCAATGCTGAAAATGTTTTCGAGCGAATATGCCAATCAGAATGCCTACGATTCCATTCAGGTACACGGAGGTTCGGGCTTTATGAAAGATTATGCCTGCGAACGGATTTACCGCGACGCACGTATCCTGACTATTTACGAAGGAACATCCCAGTTGCAGGTTGTGGCTGCCATCCGCCACGTAACGACAGGGTCGTATCTGAAACAAATCCGTCATTACGAAGCACAGCCTATTAATCCCGAATTCGATTCGTTACGCAAACGCCTGATGAGCATGACTACTTTGTACGAGAATTCGGTAACGCGTGTTGCTGAAACAAAAAATCAGGAATACCTCGATTTTCAGGCACGCCGTTTAGTGGAAATGGCAGGACATATCATCATGAGCTACTTGCTGATTCTCGATGCTACACGCGATAAAGAAGATTTGTTCCGCAAATCGGCTGAGATTTATCTAAAATTTGCCGAAGTGGAAGTGCGCAAACATGCTACTTACATCAAAACTTTCGAAGTAGAAAGTGTGGATGTGTATAAAGTGCAGTAGAAAGTCAACCTCACCTCTCTCCTCAAGGAGAGGGGTATAAGAAAACCTCCGGTAAATTGATTTCGTCGGGAATTTATACCAACCAATAAAAGTAAGCATCCCAACTCCACCCTATTTCAGAAAGCATAAAAATCAGTGTAAAAACAAAACGGAGAAAACGAGATAATTTTGCCCAAAATGTTTGCTTATATCATTGAAATACAATATATTTTCTCCTACAGGTAATTTCAGAGAATTTATCCACAAACTTGCCAATTATATATATCCATGCACTTTCTGCCACTATCCCACAGTAGGTTATAATCGGCAGGAAAATGTATTAATTACCTCAAAATTAATAAATTGATAAATAACCTCCAAATCTTTTAATGGAATATCCATTCAATAGACTAAACATAACTTTTTTTCAAGCATATATCTGACTTTTTTATGCTTTCTGAATTACGGCGGATTTGGGTTGCTTATATCGGAATTACTCCCTTCGGTCGTAACCGTTGGTTCAGGCATCCCTGTTCAGGCATCCTGAATAATTGCTTATGGTCAACGGACTTTCTATACAGATATAGTAGTTTTTGCACCGCTAATATAATGAATAATAATGATATACGCAATATTTTTTAAAAAAAATTTCGGGCTATTTTACCCAATTATATGACTTTCTTTTATATAAATTATTAACCAACTAAACAAACTCTCTGCTCTGACTTTTCGGAGTGGACTCATATGTAGTGTCAGAAAGAAAACTCGGTGTTTGATAATAAAACGTCAAGGTCAAGACGCACGAAACAGCAAAAACACGGAGTCCCGCCAAGGCGGGATGAGTTGTTTTTGCTGTGAGTGCAACGCAGAGATTGGTATTTTCTTGCAAACACTATGTATATTATTGTAAACACACTTTCAATCAATAGAATGAATCACCTTTTTCCGGCGAACCTGCATTTTTTTAGTTATTTAAAAAATGGGGGGGGTTCAGAGGAGACTCAGTTATACAAATATAAGCAAGTTATCATTTTAGTGGAGCACTCCTTTCTTCGTGAAGGGAGCGTATCGAAGGAAAGGAAGAAAAGAGTGCTCGTTATACCATTAGCAACGTGTTGAAACTTTACACATTGTTATTTTTGGTTTTCTTCGGCCATTTTTGTTATGGCTTTCCCAATATCCTCAATTTCTTTGTTTAGGTTCGATTTGAAGATTTCCCATTTGTTTTTATCGGTTTCTTTATAATCTTCGATATTTGTTTTCAACTTGGCATTTTTCATTTCAAGTTCATTCAATTGTTCTTCGTATTTTGTACGAATTTCAAGTTTATCGGCTTTCATTTTGGTTTTTAACTCTGCAATTTTCAAATCATTGGCTTTCAATTTAGCTTCCGATTCTATTTTGTATCGGTCGTATTCGTTGGCCGAATCCAAAACAGCTTTATCAAGATCGTCTTGTGCTTTGATTAGATTTTCCTCTGCATTTTCAAGATTTTCGGCTTTTTGTTTCGGAGAGTTACAGCTGATAATTCCCACTGCAACAATGCATGCAAGCATCATCGTTTTTAAATTTGTTGTTTTCATTTTGGTTGATTTTTATATTTTTTATTCCTGACTTTTTTCGTACTGTGTTTTTCGGTTTAGCAAAGAGCTGATGCCCGAAATTATATTTATCAAATTATTGTTTATCATTATTCTGGAAAAATTTTCGACTAAAATTGAGCTTAAAAATCCTTTTACACTCCGATGTTTCCCCAGCATCATATCGATAATTAAGTCGAGCGCTATATTAACGCCTGTTTTCACTAAATCAAGCGGCGCCTCTTCGCTCTTTTTCCCTCTGAAAATAGACATAAGATCGAGTGTGGAAATCATTTCCAGAAAAGTAATCCTGAGTGTTACCTCCTGAACGGATTTGTCGGCTTTTAACTCAACAATTCGACTCATCAATGCCGCGTGGTTGGTAATTTGTTTGTTTTCCATGATTTGAGTTGTGTTTAGGACATCTTACTTTCCAATATCTTTTTTATAATCTTATCCCTCAATGGAGTTTCAATCAGTTTCTTTCGTCCAATAAGCAATACGATTGCGAGTAAAAAATAAAACCCGGCAATGATAGCAAATCCCGAGTAAGTGTCGCCGAGCAATGCCGACAGGTAAAAACCAAGTGCGATGCTCAAGGTAAATACAAACAGAAATACTGTTAAACCTACAACAAGCTTACTCGCCAAAACTGATCCAATGACCGAAGCCCGTTCGGTGGCTTGGAGCTTAATGATTTCAAAATTTGTAATCAAGTATTGTTTTAAACTTTCACTAACTTCTGTTATTTTTTCAAATTCAGGCATAATCGTGTTGATTTAGTGCGTTTTTTTTATAAAAAAACCGGCTGGACCGAAAACATGTTTCGGCTCGCCTGTTCCTTTTTCTTTTTAAGCCTTAGTGGCTTCCTCTGCTTTATGTTTGACATTATTCGTAATGTCTTCCATTTTTTCTTTGGCAAGAGCTTCCAACTCTTCGGCTTTTTTGCGCAAAGCGGCTGCTTCGTCGGTCAATCTTTTCTTTATATCGTCGGTCATGTCTTTAGCCCCATTAACGATATTGTCACGCGTTTTGCTGCCTTTATCGGGTGCAAATAAAACTCCCAAAACTGCTCCTGTAAGCGCTCCAACGACTAATGCGCCAATCGCTATTCCTGTTACATTTAAATTGTCCATGTTTTTTTGTTTTTATGTAAATTAATTTCTGTGGAACTATGAATTAAAACCTGTATCCCACGGTTACCTGATACCACATATTTTTGTATCGAGGAGTACTTGAAGCTTCGTCGGCGGTGTTGTTTTGCAAATCCCAACCTGTACGGGCACTCAGTACGATATTGGTCAGGTTGACATCGAAACCACCGGTGATACACAAGGTGTTTGTCCGAATATCTTCATTTTCGAATTGTTGTTGCTGTTCGATATTGACCATTGCACTTTTAAATACATACTTCTGGCTCATCAAATACGAATACTGAGGACCCACCAACAAGGTGAGTGAGCTAATTGGTTTAATTGCCAATAAGATAGGAACATCAATATAGTTCGTGGTGCGTGAAAAACTGTATTCGCTGCCCAGAATTGAACCCGAACCCTTAAAACCTTTTTGAGAAAACAATATTTCCGGTTGAATTCCTAAATATTTTCCGAAAGGGATAGAAAGAAAAGCGCCGCCGGCAAAACCTATTTTAGAATCGGCTTGAAAATCCTCATTGTCCGAATCGTACACGTTCGATAAATTGGCTCCGACTTTAAAACCGCCCGAAATACCTTCGGAGGATTGATCGGATTGAGCAAAATTCACAGCCGGAAAAAGAAATAATGTAAGAGCGACGAGCAATACTAAACTTTTATTTTTCATCTTGATTTGAATTTAATTTGTAACTGAATTATTACATGGCAAAGGTGAGAAACTTTGAACCGAAAAATTTTACATAATTCTGTGAATAAGTTACATGATTCACGGATTAACACAAAACGAGCCGATCATAAAATGACCGGCTCGTTCCTAAATGTTTATGTATGTTGTTGTTGTTTTCCTGCAAATTCAATTAATCTTCATAGCCACTTTTAATCACGGTTGAAATCATTTTGAATTGTTCGTTGGCATTAAAAAAATGCCTGGAATGAGCAGGAATAATAATGCCATCGCCTAATCTGAGTTTATATTTTTTCTGGTTAATAGTGAGTTCGGCTGCTCCATCAATAATCTGAATATAGGTATCGAAAGGCGAAAGTTTTTCAGCTAATTCTTCCCCTGCATCAAACGATGAAACCGTAATATTGCCGGTCGATTTTTTTATAATGGTTTTACTAACTACTGCATTGGGCATATATTCAATAATCTCGACAACTATGTGTGATTTCCCTTTTTCTAATTCAATATTTTCGTCATTGTTTTTCATGATTGATTGTTTTTTCTTCAGGAATGCGAATCTGTCGGTGTTGATACACAAACAAAAAGCGGATAGTACCTTGGCTGATAAATTTATATTGAAACAATTTACAAAAATAGAAGCAATGCGACTATAATGTATTACATATTTGTTTGTAAATGTTACATATATCACTTGTTTTTTACATTCTCTCCATATACCAATTCAATTGTTTTTCGAGTTTTTTTGTTTCGAAAATAGTTGTGATAATTTTTTGCAGACGCATAAAGGCAGTTTCGCTTTTTACCACATAATCGAAAGCTGCATGGTGCATACAATTGATAGCCACGTCAATCTTATCCTGAGCCGAAAGCATTACGACGGGGATTTCGGCGTTATAAAGTTTAATTTTGTCTAAAGTTTCAATGCCATTCATCACGTCTCTCACCACGCCATCAAGCAGATAATCCAAGATCACTAAATCGGGATTGTGCGATAGATTCTCGATGCAAAGCTCACCGGTTGGATAGGTTTCGATTTTGAAATCTCCGTGTTCAAGAAATTGAATTTCGAGTAATTTTAAAAAAACCGCATCGTCATCCACCAGAAAAATTTTTATTTTAGTTTTCATTTGTTTGTGTTTTTAATTGTATTGTACTCCACTTCCAATTCTTCACATGCCTGTAAACAAACATTTTCGAGCTGAAGAACCATATCGGATATTACATCTATTTGTTGTTGCATGCTGGCATATTCCTGTATTTTTTTGGCCATATTTTCATAATCGGTACTTATGCCCATGATGGCAAACGACGGAATCATTTTATGCACAGCCGAGTACAGCAAATCCCAGTCTTTATTTTTTATGCTTTGTTTCATGCTACTGACCAGGACTGGCGTTTGCTCAAGATAAAGTGAAATCATCTCCATCATCAACTCGGGATTCGACTTTGTTCGTTTAGATAAATAGGCAAGGTCAATACATTTGTTTTTTTCGGCGTGGTTATCTTTATCTCCAATCGGTTCATCTATGGGCGTATTCTTTTTAACCAAATTCAATATTTTGGTATATAATAGTCGTTCATCTACCGGTTTGGCTATATAATCATTCATCCCTACGGCTTTGCATTTTGCTAAATCAACGGTTGTAACATCGGCCGTTAAAGCAATGATGGGAATGTCTGAAAACAGGGTGTTGCGGATGTAATCAGTTGCTTCAAATCCGTTCATCTCTGGCATTTGCAAATCCATTAAAACAATATCGTAATCTTTTATTTTTAGTTTTTCAATTGCTATTTTTCCATTTTCAGCTACGTCGCACTCGAAGTCGAAATCATCTAAAATCGTTTTCATTAGCAGCTGATTCAGTGCAATATCTTCCACCACCAAGACTTTTATATTCGTAACTTCGGTATCCAATTCCAACATCTCAACTTCAGATTCAGCCTCTTCTTTTGTTTTCAGAAAACTCAAGGTGAAACTAAAAGTAGAACCTTTATTTACCTCACTTTTTACCTGTATTGTTCCACCTTGCGGTTCAACCAACTGTTTAACGATGGCAAGGCCTAATCCTGTTCCTCCGTACAATCTCGAAGTTCCGCTCGATGCCTGCTGAAAATTTTCAAAAATCTTATCCATTTTATTCTCGGGTATTCCTATTCCGGTGTCAGCCACGGTAAACTCGATGGTCGCCTGCTCGTCATCTTCATTCAGCAAACGCACACTCACCGTAATTCGTCCCTTCGTAGTAAACTTAACGGCATTGCTCATCAGATTTAAGATTATCTGATGCAACCGAACTGGATCGCCAACCAATACTTTCGGAATCCGGCTATCGTATTCCTTAATCAACACTAAATTCTTTTCCTGAATTTTAGCTTCGAACAAATGAAGCATAGCCGATATTGAGACAGACATTTTGAAAGGAATTTGCTCAAAAACCATCTTTCCGGCATCTACTTTCGCCAGGTCAAGTATATCGTTTATAAGCACAATCAAAGCATCTCCACTCAATTTTATGGCTGTCAGATATTCCTTCTGCCTGGCGGTGAGTTCGGTTTTGAGCAAAACTTTGGTGAATCCGATAATCGCGTTCATTGGTGTGCGAATTTCGTGACTCATATTCGATAAAAATTGTTGTTTGGCTTTCACTGCATCTTCGGCTTTACGGGTAGCAGCTTGCGCCTTACTTTTGGCCTCTTGTGCCACGCTTGTTGCAAACTCTGCAAATTCTTTTGCCTCTGTCAGTTCTGTGGCTATTCGTTTCTGATCGGTTACATCTCTGGCAACAATCACCACTCCCAATGCGTTTCCTCTACTATCTTTATACACCGAACCGTTGAAAAGCACGTCGGTCAATTTGCCCTCTCTATGACGAAGCGTGAGTGGAGAATCGGCCACCGAACCATTGGCAAAAACCTCCTGATATACTTCACGCGCCTTTTGCTGTTCGGTAAAATAATCGAAAAAGTCACTTCCGGTAAGCTGTTCGCGCGTCATGCCGATAATATTGATAGTTGCCTGATTCATATCCGTAATCTTCCCTTCGGGGCTAATTGTTACTAATGGATCGCGACTGGCTTCAATCAGGCTTCGGGCGTATTGTATTGTTTGTTGTTTCATTTTTCAGCGTGTTAATTTTAGATTTCTTCAAGCGGACGAAGATGTTTGTTCTTTAATTGTCTAAATTGCGAGGGTGAAAGTCCGGTGATTTTTTTAAACTGGTTGCTCAAATGCGCCACACTGCTGTATTGCAACCGGTAAGAAATTTCGGTCAAGTTCAGTTCGTCGTAGAGCAGCAATTCTTTTACTTTTTCTATTTTATGTGTAATAATAAACTGCTGAATAGTAATACCTTTTACTTCGGAAAAAAGATTAGACAAATAAGTGTAATCGTAGTTAAGTTTTTGACTGATATAATCGGAATAATTTATTTTGGGCAATTCATCCGAATAATGAACCATTTCGACAATAACATTTTTAATTTTTTCAATCAGCACGGCTCGCTTATCGTCCATCAATTCAAGACCAGAGTTGAGTAGAGCCGCTTTCAACTCCTCGCGCTGCCCGTCCGTAAGCTCTTCCATGATTTCAATTTCGCCCAGGTCGACAACGATGAAATGAAGCCCAAGTTTTTTGAGTTCTTCTTTTACCACCATCTTGCAACGAAGGCTCACCATGTATTTGATATATATTTTCATTTTTTTATTTTTTGGTTGAAATGTGTATTCTGTTAAGATGAATTCTTCACTAAGCTCTGTAAAAAAGGCACAGGAAGACTAAGTCGGGCAAAAAAATACCTTTTTGCGGGAAAGTTCGGGATGGGCAGGTTACCTTATGTTCGTCATTATTTTATGCGAAAATCAAAAGTACGCCAGACATGTGTCCACTTGAATAAATGTATTGTCAAAAACTTATTCCTAACTTATTAAAACATTTATGAATGTCAGAAAGTTGTAAAGGTAGACAATTAATTTGGAAAAAAAGAAAACACACAGGTAAAATATTTGGATGGGTTTCGTATTTTTATAAATAGTGTCAATTTTTCGTGGCTAATCTCCCATCCTACCGGATATCTTCATTAAATGAATAAAGTTTCGCGGACGTCTGATGTGAACCAACGGTCATGACCGGAGGGAATAATTGCAATCAGCTCATAATGTATTATCCCCCGAAAGCTTTCGGGGTTTTAATCCGAAATACGCTTATCACTTTTTATCAAACAAAGATATATTTTTAATTTTGAACTTAGCGGATTGCAAACCTGCCTGCGGCATGCAGGTACTTATAATACAAAAAGGTAGGATTACAAATCCCAGCAACGTGCACCAACTTTAGGTCTCCTAATTACATATCCTGAAGGACAGGGCGAGAGCTGGGATAATATTTCGGCACTGGATACATTATATCCTCCAATCAGATTTTCTATATCATAAAAGATAGCGGTATTAAATTGCATAGTTTTTCAGGGTTTTTAAATATTATCTGAACTATTTACTATTCATCTTATTTCGGTGCGCTGCACCTTTGGGTTGTTTCGGTATTTATCTCTACAAATATCTGGGTGCGCTGCACCTGAATTTTAAATAGACGATTAATAATGTTTTCAGGTGCGGAGCACCGTCAATATTTGTAGCTAAATCA
>DIFH01000033.1 GCA_002427615.1 Paludibacter sp. UBA5753 | reverse complement strand
AAACCAAGAAGTTTAATAACGAACTAATCAAATTTGCAGCCGAATAAATTGAAATGGTGTGATTTTATAAAATAATGGAGCATTTAGAATTGGGGTTTTATCAAAAGCATTTGAATGTAAAAATCTGATATTGATTTGTCGAAAAATAGATTTTAAGTGATAGAGGCATGAAAAAAACTTTTCTTAAAATAAAAACCTTCTTTAAAACTTTTGGACCGGGAGTGGTTACAGGCGCTGCTGGTGATGAACCGTCAGAAATAGCAACCCTGTTCTTCACTGATATGTAAAGGAGTACTAAAGCAGGCGCACGTTGCCGGGAAGCAACGGACAAGACCAACGGGAGTAATGGCAAATCCCGTCAGACGTCCGAACGGAGCAGTTGAAAAATGGTTTGAAATTAATTCCCAAATTTTTAAAGAAAATCCATTACAATTTAAAAATAGAGTTTTATCTTTACAGAATATTAACACAAGTTGTCATTAATAACCTTGTCAAACTTAACACATATTTTTTATGGAAAATAATTCAGAAAAAGGAAAATGCCCTGTTATGCATGGAGCAAAAACAGAATCAGAAAATTCTGTAATGAGTTGGTGGCCAAATGCGCTGAATTTAGACATTTTGCACCAGCAGGATACCAAAACAAATCCTTTAGGTAAGGATTTTAATTATCGTGAAGAGTTTAAAAAGCTCGACTTAGAAGCTTTGAAAAACGATCTTAAAAAATTCATGACTGACAGTCAAGACTGGTGGCCTGCCGATTGGGGACATTATGGAGGTTTGATGATTCGTATGGCATGGCACAGTGCCGGAACATATCGTATTGCCGATGGCCGTGGTGGAAGTAACACAGGAAATCAACGATTTGCGCCATTAAACAGTTGGCCCGACAATGTAAATCTTGATAAAGCCCGGAGACTTTTATGGCCTGTAAAGAAAAAATACGGCAACAAAATTTCGTGGGCAGACTTAATGATACTTGCCGGAACGATGGCTTATGAATCCATGGGATTTAAAACAGCTGGATTTGGTGGAGGACGAGAGGATATATGGCATCCAGAAAAAGATATTTATTGGGGTGCTGAGAAAGAATGGCTTGGAAAAGATAGATATTCCAATAAATCTGACGAAGAAACTCTTGAAAATCCTTTGGCAGCGGTTCAAATGGGATTAATATACGTTAATCCCGAAGGCGTTGACGGTAATCCTGACCCATTAAGGACAGCTCAGGCTGTGCGGGTTACGTTTAAACGTATGGCGATGAATGATGAAGAAACCGTAGCATTAACTGCCGGAGGACATACAGTAGGTAAAACTCACGGCAATGGGGATGCCTCAGTTTTAGGTAAGGAACCTGAAGCTGCTGATATAGAGGCTCAAGGTTTAGGATGGATTAATCCAAAAGGGAAAGGTAACGCTGAAGATACAGTAAGCAGCGGATTAGAAGGGGCATGGACAACAACCCCTAATAAATGGAACCACACCTATTTCCATTTATTATTGGATTATGACTGGGAACTGAAAAAAAGTCCTGCCGGAGCATGGCAATGGGAGCCTGTCAACATTAAAGAGGAAGACAAACCTTTTGATGCCCATGTGCCCGGAGTTCGCAGAAACCCTATGATGACCGATGCGGATATGGGGTTAAAAATGGATCCTGAATACAGAAAAATAGCAGAACGTTTTTATAAGGATCCCGAGTATTTCGAAAACGTATTTGCCAAAGCATGGTTTAAACTCACACATCGCGATTTAGGGCCTAAAAGTCGTTACCTCGGTACTGATGTACCACAGGAGGATCTAATTTGGCAAGATCCAATCCCTGCTGTTGATTACACGCTTTCAGAACCGGAAATTGAAGAGTTAAAAAGTAAACTTCTCAACTGTGGTTTATCTCAAGCAGAGCTTATTAATACGGCTTGGGACAGCGCAAGAACTTTCAGATGTTCCGATTACAGAGGTGGAGCAAACGGAGCAAGAATACGCCTTGCATCCCAAAAGGATTGGGAAGGCAATGAACCTCAACGACTTGAAAAAGTCTTGAATAAGCTCACCGAAATTCAGGCAGGATTAAGCAAAAAAGTAAGCCTTGCCGATTTGATTGTATTGGGTGGTAGTGCCGCCATTGAAAAAGCCGCTGAAAAAGCCGGTTTCAAGATTAAAGTTCCCTTCGTAGCCGGAAGAGGAGATGCGACAGCCGAAATGACTGACATTGAATCATTCGAAGTGCTTGAACCCATACACGATGGTTACAGAAATTGGCTTAAAAAAGATTATGCCGTAAAACCTGAAGAATTATTACTTGACAGAACTCAACTTATGGGGCTTACAGCGCCCGAAATGACCGTATTGATTGGAGGAATGAGAGTTTTAGGAACCAATTACGGAAGTACCAATCATGGTGTATTCACCGACCATGAAGGCGCTTTAACCAACGACTTTTTTGTAAATCTTACCGACATGAGTTACGTATGGGAACCTGTTTCTGAAAATCTATACAACATTAGAGAAAGGAAAACCGGAAAAGTTAAATGGACAGCCACAAGAGTCGATTTAGTTTTTGGTTCAAATTCAATATTACGTGCTTATGCCGAAGTTTACGCACAAGACGACAACAAAGAAAAATTTGTGAAAGATTTTGTAAACACTTGGGTTAAAGTAATGAATGCAGACCGTTTTGATATAAACAAACCTTAAAAATAGAGTTTTATAACTTTGTGAGACTTGACAACTATACATTCATCAAAACTTACTATTTGAGAATATCAGTAATAAATAATATTTAACGATTTGTTTTCAGAAAGCAAAATTCAGATAAGCAATCTCGCATGCTGAGCTTGTCGAAGCATGTAACTCGTAACTACTTACAAACAATTTAAATTTTACGATCATGGAAGAATTAAATGAAAACAAAATGGATGGAACGCCCAGATCAGAGTACATTGAAGTAGAACGTTATGTTCATCTTCATGTCACCGATGCTGGCGAGGGGAGACCCATAGTATTAATACCGGGTTGGCCGCTAA
>DIFH01000121.1 GCA_002427615.1 Paludibacter sp. UBA5753 | reverse complement strand
AGAAATTCTTCTCCGAAATGTTAGTAATATAACAGTTGCATTAGGTTGAATATTTATCTGTTCGTTAAGAACAATATCACCACACCAATGCACATTATTATTTATATTAAAATCATTCCATCGTACTGATATTTTTACATCACCATTAGACATTTGTTCTAGTACTCGCACACAAATACCATTAAGATATATTTTTCGATTATCAAAACTTTTTCCATTTGGAACTATGTTAAGAGAAGTTAGATAAGTTTTTATATTTGTAAAATAGGTTATTCGTGGAACGGGAGCTGGATTAGTAGATAATGAAATTTTGCCTCCAGTATAAAAAGCATCATATATAGAACCCAGATAGTAGCAAGTGGGACAACCAGATGATGCCCAATTCTCGATACCCAAATTAGTTCCGTTATAATTATAAGTGAGAAAATATTTTTCTTCTAAATTATATAGATTATCCTTATACATATAAAATAAAGATTCATCTCCATTTGCGTTTACAGGATGATAAGAGGAAAAACCAACTCCTGTAAAGGGGTTTGCAGTTTGATCTGACATAGAAGCTACATCTCCTGTATAAGTAAAGTCATAATTGCCAAAACTATTGAGAGGGGAAATGTAATTTGGTCCGCTATTCGAATAAGTAGTAGAATCTTCATTTCCTACTTGTATATTCAAGTAAATACCTTTCGGCACTTTCGACATTTGCTTGTTTTCACCATACTTATTGTCATCATACTCAATTGTTCCTGATAGCAATTGATGATTTTCGATCCATAGCCATTGGTCTTTTGCCAGATTATTTTCTGATTTTACATACGGTAATTTAATTCTCACTGCATCGCCAGAACTTGCAAAATTCTTTAGTATAAATATGGCAGAGTCCCCATTAGCTAATGCTTGACCATAAACCAAGTCGGCATTTAATTCTTGTCCAGATGTATTATTGGCACTAATCACAAAACTTTTTTGAGCATTTTTCCAGCCCAAACGGTATCTGTCCCAACCATTATAACCATCATTAGTTCTATTCCAACCTGATAAAATGCTATAACCGCTATAATTTTGCATAAAAATTCTGTTAAAGTTAGAGTTTGCTCCACCAGAATGGAAGTCATTTGAACCTACTATTCCATACGCAAATTCATGTCTGAATGTTGAAACGTCATCGGAATATACCATACCATAAGTTGAAATATTTTTACCATTTATTGTTGAATTATAGTAGATAGATGTATATAATTGGCCAGAGCCTCTAGTTGAATTAATTTTGCTATTTTCACGCCAGTAGATTAAAATATAATCAATCTTATTATCTGAAACGTTTTGTTTTGCTAAACCATATCCTGTAAAAGTCCATAAATCAAAATCATTGGGAAAGTTCAATCCTCGTGCAGTTTGTATTTGTTGTCCATTACAAAGATTCGCTAATTTATCGAATACAGTTTTGTATATATCAGTCGTTTGTTCAGATAGTTTAATTTTTATCAAGCTGGGATAATAATCACCAGTAATATTTAATTGACCAAAGGATATTTCTGAAAAATAATTACTCATATAACTTTGATAATTTGAACCCGCAACAGCATCAATGTAACTATCAGGATTGTCAGGCATCTGTCCTTTGTTCCATCCAGGAACATTAAGATTTAATGTATCATCTTCTACTTCAGCAAAAACAACAAAAATACGAAAATTGCCAGTTGTAGGGAATATCCAACCATTTCGAGCATTTTGTGCCTGCAAATATAGAAAGCTGATTGTCAGTGAAAGCAATAATAATCGTTTCATAGTATTTATGATTTTATAAATTTTACTGTTTCATTAAAATCATTATTTCTTAATTGCATAATATATATTCCTGAATTAAATTTGCTGATATCAATTATTATCAATCGATTACTTGGGAAAAAAGCATATTGCTGTTTCCCATTTATATCATATATATTTAGGATTAAATCCTTCAAATTACAAGTATTTGGTATTTCTACATTTAATTTGCTTATTGCAGGAGAAGGGGATAGGCGGAGTTTATTATCCGTTATTTTGGTTATACTTGTTTGATCTCCAATATATTTATCCCAACAGGGAAACCATTCAGGAACGCCATACGATAATAGCCCATCTTTATATTGTACCCGAAGCCAGGTAATAGCAGGATTAGCAATCGTTCCTTCACCAAAGCAAATATTGTTTCCTACCCCTTCTATAAATTCAAAATGTAGGGAATCTACAGATGCGCCACCACTTGGAGTGCTAATTACAATCGCAACATTGTGTTTTTTTTCAAATCTGATATGTTTGCGATTTTCTTTAATATATACACTGTCAACAGTATGGATAGTTCCTTGTTGGTCGGTGTATTTATCGCCTACTTGTAAATCCAAATCCATTACTAAAAACCGTCCAAGGGGATTCCCGTAACCATCTGATTTCATTACCCATATTTTAGAATTTGTTTGATTGACAAGGAGTGAATCATAAGGAAGATAAGCAGGAATAATAATAGAATCATTTTTTCTAATATAATCATAATAACTATAGGAAGAACCATCGATCCCTTGCATAGACCAATAATAACGTGTTGTATCTCCAAATACAGGCATATAACTTGTTTGTCCATTTAGCAATTGTTGTGAAAATATCACACTCATTGTAATAATAAATAGTTTTGTTTTCATATGATTTATTATTTATATAGGTTATTTAGTAAGAATCATTCTTTTCGTATCAATCACTTTACCATCGGTAATTAATGTATATAGATACATACCTGCGTTAAGTTCAGAACCTTGAATAATAACATTTCCTTTTCCTTTTTCGGTAATTGGGTAACTTTTTAATTGAATGCCATTCATATCATATACATAAATGTTGGCATTAGTAACTGTATTTGGCAAATAAAAGCCAATGGTGGTAGCACTATTAAACGGATTGGGTACGTTTTGATTTAATACAGGATAAGTAAGGGCATCGGGTTCTTCTGACAATACCCCCCGTCCAACCGGATATCCTTATTAAATGTACAAAGCTTCGCGGACGTTTTAAGAGAAACCTTTGATAGTGACCGCTGGTTACCGGCAACGGTAGCTAACTTTAGGTCAATTAATCACAACGGTCAGCGAGCTCTGAACTTGCAAATTACTCTGAAACCCGCATAATGTATACACTGTGTTAGGTGGCGTTATTTGTTAATATTCATTAGTTCCTTTTCAATCGGTTGTGAATTAGGAAATCTATAAGTAAAATATTTTGTTGTTTCTTCATAATTATCAACAATATCTACTTTAATGTACTCCCCTGGTTTTTTTGAATCAGCAATTGCTCCTGCTACGCCTCCAATTGCTCCTCCACCCTTATAATTAGTAGCATCCTTTTTCTTATCAATTGTCCAATTTAAAACTATATCACCGATGTAATAAATTTTATTTTCCTTTATGTCAATCGTTAAATAATTGTCAGGTATATTTTTATGTAATCCATTATACTGAAGCAGAGCAATAAAATGCTTTCCAACTGGCACTTTCATATAAATGTAGTTCTGTTCATCTGGCCAAGCTGCCCATTTAGCCCATAATCTCTCATCTAAAAGGAAATTCCATTTATTATTCAGATATGTATCTCCATCCTTAATCTGAATCTTTGCAATAATAATTGCCTCATTAGGTTTTCGATTTAAACTTGTTATTCTTCCTGTGCTGCATCCAGTTATCAAAAATCCAACTGCAAGTAACAAAATTGTCCAAAGTCTATTCATTTTCCTTATAGCTTATATGGTTCGTATCTTTTTTTTTTATAATGCCACCTAACGGTAGTGGTATGAAAAGTTGCCGATTGCGGGCGATTCCCTATCAAGTTACACAAAAGTTAAAGCGGAATACAGCCTTTGAATAACCTACTGTCCCTGCAATTTTTTATACCACATGTTAGGCACTATGGTTTGGGTTTAATCATTTCCATAAAATTCAACGGTTTAGCTAAAACTTGTGCTCCATCAGGACTTTTTGCAGTTTTAAAAATAGTTTCCCAATAATCATAAGTGTTTTTGCCTGCAAATATTGTATTTGACATTCCTCTATCTTTCCAAAGCGGTAATCTGTAAAGGTTTTCAATAAAATTTTCAATGTTTAACCAAAGTTGTTTATCAAATGGAGTTTGGAAAATTTCATCATCAACAATTATTTTCCCCATGTTAGTAAAATATGCTTTGATTACCATATTAAGGTATTGTAACCAACCATGAAGTATTTCTTCTTTACTAATTCTAAATGCAATCAAGTGTTCGTCTGTAATATTAGAATCCTTTTTATCAAGAATTTTTTGCTCAATTCTTGATACTCCAATGTCTGGGTCGAACTTGTTGATATAAATTTTATCTGCGAAAATATTTAAAAGATTCACAATTTGATTTATTTCAATTTCTCTTGGATTTAACCCTTCATCTGTTTTAAAGTCAATTGGCGTTTTTAAGATTAGTTTTGTGCTTACAAAAGATGATAGAATTGTTTTATCAAATGCACTATATGAAATTGGCAAATCCTTTGCCTTTCCTTCAAAGTCTATATAATCTTTTAGTTTATTATCCTCTGCATATGTTATTGAATGCTTAATTGCGTCTGTGATGTACTTTTTGATGTTCACGCCATCACCTTTAAAATAATCAACGATTTGTTGCTCTGAAAAAGAAAAATCATCTTCTTTTAATGAATGTTCATGTTGATATTTTTTAACTCTTTCTGAATAAAGTGTATTGTTTAATTGACGCATTATTGATTTATCAAATGCAATTTGTCTTAAAGTACTTCCTGCATTTGTGTTAGTTTCAATCAATCTATCTATATTCGGATTTATTAAAATTCTGACAACCAATTTTCGAGTTCCTAATAAGATTTGTGCAACTGCTTTATGCTGTCCATCAAAAACTCTTAATTTTCCATCTTGTAAACGCACTAAGCTTAAATGTAGCTGGGGATTCCCTTTATCAAACTCTTTGACAAGCATAGAAATTGAACTATTTATTCCACGAGGATTTATTATTTCATCGTGATGTATATACTCAATTGGCACTTCTATAAAGCAGGATTTTTCCTTAGATAAATTATCCTCGAAAATATTCGTTGTATAAATCTTATTATCACCATTTTCAGAAAATGAGTACTTCAAATTCCCATTTTCAATAGTATATTTAAAATCAAATTTTGCACCTCCATAATAATTTAATACATCCTTTAATGATGCAGCCTTATTCCCCTGTGAATAAACATTATCTTGTATTTTCTTGAGTTTTGCCAAAACTTTTGCAATTTTTAAATTCGCGTCTTGTTTTGATTTATTACAACTTTCATGTGTTAAAGCAAAATTTTCTTCATCATCTTTTCCTTTTATCGCCAAAGGGATAATGTGGTCAATATTTGTTGTATTTAAAGTCAAATCTATTTCTTCCTCACAAATAAAACATTTATGATTTTGTATATCCCATAGTTTCTCAGTTAAAAAATCATAATTTGCTTTTGATAATCCTGATAAATATTTTGATGCCATATTTTATTTTCCTTGTTTATTAATTATTCGTTGTCTATTGTTTTCTACCCTTGTGCCTAAACTTAAATATCTACAATTCATAGTTGGAAATGCACAATTGTATTGCATCTATATTTGCTTTAGCGGCAATACCTTGTCCGGTGATGTGTACCGGTTTTTCGCTCCAAAGTTAAACATATTTTTTTTATTATTTGTATTTTTTAAATAAAAAATACAACAGAAACTATTTTTTCAGTAAATATATTTTATAATTTTACTGCATTTAATGTTTTTACTTCCATTTATTTAACCCTTAGCCTTTCAGCCGGTCTGACGAAAGAAAAATCCCCGCTTTTTTCTGCGACATAGAAGGTTTATCAGAGTCGGTTTTTGTATGTGGTCTTATCCTGATAAAACATGGGCGCTATTAAAACTCACAGATAATATCCGAAGGATATCATCTCAAAATCGTTGGAAGTAATACTTGGTTCGTTGAAGATTGTCCTGTTCTTTTTTTTTGTTAACTCCGTTTATTTACTGGTATAGTAATTAGCGTTTGAAAGAAAACTCGGCGTTTGAAAAGAAAACGTCAAGGCGCAGGAAACATCAAAAAAAAACTACTCATCCCGCCAAGACGGGATGAGTAGTTTTTTTGAAGTGAGTACAACGCAAAGATGGACGTTTTCTTGCAGAGACTGTATCTCATTGTCTGTATTTAGCAAATCACCTAACGAACACTTGTCTGATGACTAGCGCGCTATAAAAAAAAGTTTCTTCCTTTTTCAGGGAGAAACTTTTAATTTTTGTGCGCAAGATGAGACTCGAACTCACACACCGGAACCGGCACTACCCCCTCAAAGTAGCGTGTATACCAATTTCACCACTTGCGCATAATTACAATCACGAGGGAAAAAAACGTGCCCAAAACAGGACTCGAACCTGCACAGCCTTGCGGCCACTAGTCCCTGAAACTAGCGTGTCTACCAATTTCACCATTTGGGCAAATGGTTATTTACTTTTTAGAGAAAAAAAGCGAAACCCGCTCGTTTCGCTTTCTGTTTCCAAGAGCGAAAAACGGGACTCGAACCCGCGACCCCGACCTTGGCAAGGTCGCGCTCTACTCCCGCCTTGGGCGGGAAGCTATTTTCGCAATGCGGTGCAAAGATACTGTCTTTTCGATAATTTACAAATATTTCATCGAAAAAAATGATAATCTTTATATTCGTTTTTATAAGAATAATAAATAAAATGCATGTGATACAGCTTATTAAAATTGAACGACGACCGCTAAATACTTTCAGAGAATAACTTAATCGCTGGATTTCGGGCTGAATTTTGTAATTTTGTCCTATCAAAGCCTTGTAAAGATGGATGAATTAAACAAAGAAGACAAAAAAATTATACGCACAATAAATGCTAAATTTAAAAAAGCAATCAGCGATTACAGGTTAATCGAAGACAACGACCATATTCTGATCGGACTTTCAGGAGGAAAAGATTCACTCGCTTTGGTTGAATTATTAGGGGAACGCATGAAAATTTTTGTACCTAGGTTCAGGCTTACTGCCGCACATATTTCGGTCGAAAATATTCCTTACCAATCCGACCTGGATTACCTGAAATCGCATTGCAAAAAACAGGGCATTGATTTTGTTCATCACGTTACCGGTTTCGATGCCGCTACCGATACCCGAAAGTCGACATGCTTTCTTTGTTCATGGCACCGGCGAAAAGCGCTTTTTGATGTTGCTAAAAAATTGGGGTGCAATAAGATGGCTTTAGGACATCATTTGGATGATATTACAGAAACTCTGCTTATGAATCTGTTTTACCAGGGATCGTTTGGAACGATGCCGCCAAAACTTAAAATGACCAAATTCGATATGACGTTGATTCGTCCGTTATCTCTCATTTCGGAAAAAGAAATGAAAGAAATGGAACGCATTCGTCAATATCAAAAACAAGTTAAAAATTGTCCCTACGAAAAGGATTCATCCCGAAGAGAGGCTAAAGACCTGCTTTCTGAACTCGAAAAATGGAATCCCGACGTCAGACAAAGTTTATGGAGCGCCATGCAGAATATTAAAACAGATTATTTGCCGACAAAATAAAGAACAAAGTTTTCAGGAAATAAACATGAATAAACCTTAATTTTCCGAACAAAATTTACTTAAACATCCTTACAAAAGCATTTAAATATCTATATTTATTTTATCTTTGCAAGCTAAATTATTTCTTATGAGAAAATTTTTCAAATATATTTTCATTTTAACAGCAAGCCTTTATTCAAGCTTGACCTTATTTGCAATTCCGGCATTGCCTTATCCGGTAAAAATCACCCAACCCGATGGTTCGGAACTAACCATTCAACTACGGGGAGATGAATTTTTTCATTACAAAACGACCTTGGATGGTTACTTAATTGTACCCGACAAAAACGGGGTGTTTAATTACGGCGTGTTTGAGGCAAGTGGTCGTGTTAAGAATACCGGAATAAAAGTCAATGAAATAAACAAAAGAAAATCAAAAGAAAAGAAATTTATTAAAACACTGTCGAAAAACATCGATTTAAGTCCGGCTAAGAGCGCCGCACGATCAGCAAGATTTTCCAAAGTAAGTTCGGCAAGTCCGTCCCAAAAAGCATATCCCTTGACAGGAACACCTAAATCGTTGGTAATTTTAGTAAATTTCTCGGATAAAGATTTTATAACCGCCAATCCTCAAACAGCATTTACCGATTTGCTGAATCAGGAAGGCTACAGCGCCAATGGTGGAACCGGTTCGGCACGCGACTATTTTCATGATGCTTCAAACGGTCTTTTTAATCCTCAATTCGACGTTGCAGGTACCTATACTTTACCTCACAATTTTGCTTTTTATGGCGAAAACGACACCGATGATCAAGACAAAAATCCCCGCCAAATGGTGATCGATGCTTGTGTTTTGGCCGATGCAAGCGGCGTTGATTTTGCTCAATATGATACCGACAACGATGGCTATGTAGACAATATTTTTATATATTATGCCGGATACAATGAAGCTGAAAATGCGCCTGCAAATACTATATGGCCTCATCGATGGAGTTTATCGAATTACAATACCAAATTTGATGGAAAGATAATTTTTGACTATGCCTGTACATCAGAATTACGCGGAAAATCAGGAAGCAATATGTGTGGTATCGGAACTTTTTGCCACGAATTCGGACACGTTCTTGGGCTTGTAGATTATTATGCAACTAATAATTCTACTCATCACACGCTCTCATACTGGAATATTATGGATGCCGGCGCTTATCTGAATTTAGGTCGTACGCCCCCTACTTACTCAGCTTATGATCGGTTTTATTTAAACTGGCTTATTCCTATTGAGTTAAAAACCAAACAGGAGGTAACCCTTGATGCGCTCACTGAAAGCAATAAGTCGTATATAATCACGCAAAACGGAAATCACAACCTCAATGGTTCGAACCCGGACCCGACTGAGTTTTTTACTTTGGAGAACCGCCAGCCTAAAGGATGGGATACCTATTTACCCGGACATGGCTTGATAATAACAAGAATAAACTACAATGTTTCAACCTGGTCGTCCAATACACCCAACAACGACCCGCTTGCCATGGGCGTATATATAATTGAAGCCGACGAAATCCCATCGGATAATAGTCTCCCGGGAGATCCGTTTCCGGGAACTTCCAATATTACGTCATACTCACCCACGCTCCGCTCCGGAACCATGATAAACAAACCTTTGACTTTCATAAAAGAGAAAGACGGCGTTATCTCCTTTCGTTTTATGGGCGGAGGCAGAGGCCCGATGATCGAAACTTCAGGAAATTTCGATTTGTTCAATACAGTACAGGGAACACCTTCAGAAGTACAAGTAATAAAGGTTTATGGAAAAATACTTATGGACAGCCTAAGACTTAATTTTTATCAAAACACTCATTATGAAATGAGACTGTCGACCGAAACCGATAGTCAATGGAGAAAACATATAGCGCTGGCAGCAGTCGACTCCCTGGTCGATACTACCAGTGTATTTATAAGATACAATCCCACAGAACCTTCTTTTGCCGACACGCACAATGAAACTTTGATTTTAACATCCGAAAATGCTGAAACAATTAAAATCCTTATTTCCGGAAAATCTTCTCGTCCTGTTTATGTAATTCCTCCCATTGCAAATGAAGCTCAAGATATTACTTTAGGAAGTTTTGTTGCTAATTGGAATCCGGTTTACGACGCAAGCGGCTATTACCTGACCGTGTATAGCGTTTCAGATGGCGAATCGGATAAAACCGAAGGGTTCGACAACGGATTAACAGCGCCCGATGGCTGGACAATTGCCGCAGGAGCTACAACCACATCAATGGCTTTCAGCGGCGATACAATACCGGCGATACAGTTTAGGAATACAGGCGATTACATCCTGACGGAAGAATATGTTATACCTGTAACAGGTCTTTCGTTTTATGTGAAATCTATGTCCGAAACAAACGGGCAATTATTAGTTGAAGCATGGAATGGTTCTCAATGGGAAGTCGTTGAAAATATTCCTGTTACAGCTTCTTTATCAGGGAATAAAACATATTCTTTTACAAATGAGAATAATTATCTCCGGTTCCGTTTCAGTTTCACGAAAAGCGCAGGCTATCTGGCTATTGACGACATAAGCGCTAAATTTCCTATACTAATCGATTATATCAAGGCTAACAAGTGGACTACTGCCACATCCGATACGATTGTTAATCTTATTTCAAATCGTTTACATTATTACAAGGTAAAGGCAAGCGACAGGACAATAGATTTTGCCCATACCATTTTATACGAAAATATTACCGACTTTTCAAACATAGTTGAGGTTAAAACACTTGAAGATAAAGATATTAACACTTTACGCAGCTTCGTGCAATCCGATGGTTCTGTTAAAGTTATTTTACCTACAACACACGAAAAGGTTTATGTTTTTAATGTGATCGGTCAAAAATTACGGGAAATTACTCCAAACACAAATATCTTGAGTATTTATGACTTACCGGCAAATCATGTTTACATTTTACAAGCCGGCAAACGAAGAGCCAAAATAATTTTATAGAAACAACTCTTTTTTGTTAAACTTTCCGCCAAAGACTCTCCAGCCATTCGACGGAAAGTTTTTTATTTATACCAAATCGTATTATGTCTACTTTGACAGATTAGAAATTTATATATCTATCATGTCCCTACGGGACTTTATATGTAGGAATTGTACTTGTTTTTACCAATATCAAAGCTCTACGAGCTTAAAAAAGTGCCGTAGGCACGAGCATATTGGTAAAAACAGGACGACATATAATTAATGTGTCAAAGTAGAAATATCTTATCTGAAAATTTCGCTTTTTATAAAAAAATAGTAACTTTGCACCCGCAAAATTGCTCGGGATGTGGCGCAGTTGGTAGCGCGCTACGTTCGGGACGTAGAGGTCGCAGGTTCGAGTCTTGTCATCCCGACAATAATTATCAAGTAAGAACGTTTTTTATGCGTTCTTACTTTTTTTATGCAATATTTTGAAGTTTTTTCATAGCTAACATCAAAATATGGTATAATTTTTGTAATTTTGCACCGAAAATAACACTTTTTATGAAAACCAAAATTATATTACTTTTAGCAATAATAAGTATTGCATTCACAGCATGTAACCTTGAAGGCGAATCAAACTATGTTCCCGAAATATTTTTTGCAAAATTCCCCACCAATAATTTGGGCGACTCACTTGATATATATTATACTGATGAAGCAGGTTCGTACCGGCTCGACACAATAACAGTAGGAGATACAATTTCGTTTCAAATGTACATTACAGGATACGAAAACAATTTGACTGCCTTCTATTTAAAAGAATCCGCCGACAGTGTTACGAAAATTATTTTGCCAAGCAAAAGTTCAATGGATTCGATTTTTTTACCAACATCGAATTACAACACGGGTAAATTTTTTATGAAAGGATTATCAACTTCACTTTATTTTCCCTTTAAATATGTTGCCAAAGAGCCAAGCAATGAAGCTAAAATTGTTTTTACGGCAGTATCCAATTCTCATTTTGAGGAAAGCATAGGAACTAATACGGTTTCATTCACTTTAAAAACCCCGATAGCCGCTAAACCCGAAGATTAAATACCGGCGAGCGTATAAAAAATTACGGCTGCTTTCCTCAATCTGGAAAGCAGTCGTTTTCATTTCGTTCGATCTGTAAGTGAGTGATTACAACCTCGCTTTAATTGCTTTTGTTTCGGCTTCGTAACCGGGTTTATCGAGCAGGGCAAACATATTTTTCTTATAGGCTTCCACCCCGGGTTGATCGAAAGGATTTACACCCAATACGTAACCGCTGATGCCACAAGCTTTTTCAAAGAAATAAAGCAATTCGCCCAAGTAATATTCATTCAACTTAGGCAATTCGATTTTCAGATTAGGTACGCCGCCGTCGATGTGGGCAATCATAGTTCCTAGTTCTGCCATTTTGTTTACTTCGTCTACACGTTTTCCTGACAAAAAGTTCAAACCATCGAGATCAGCTTCGTCGTAGGGGAAAATCTTGGTATAATTCGGTTCATTCACCGAAATAACCGTTTCAAATATATTACGTTCGCCTTCCTGAATCCATTGACCCATTGAATGCAAATCGGTAGTAAAGTCAACCGCAGCAGGAAAAATACCCTTATTTTCTTTTCCTTCACTTTCGCCGTAAAGCTGTTTCCACCATTCTCCGATATAATGCAATTTCGGATGAAAGTTTGCAAGGATTTCTATTTTTTTACCGCTTTTGTACAATTCATTGCGTAAGGCAGCATATTGAGCAGCAGGATTTTCTTCGAATGCCGTTTCAACGCCGCAAAGTTTTTCCATAGTTACAGCGCCTGCCACTAATTGACGAATGTCGAATCCCGCAACGGCGATAGGCAATAATCCAACAGGAGAAAGCACCGAATAACGACCCCCGATATTGTCTTCAATTACATAAGTTTTGAAACCTTCCTGAGTTGCCAAAGTGCGCAAAGCGCCACGAGCTTTATCGGTTACAGCTACAATCAATTTTTTAGCCGCTTCTTTGCCTTGTTGTTCTTCCAATTGCGTTTTCAGCAAACGGAAAGCCAAAGCCGGTTCGGTTGTTGTCCCCGATTTTGAAATAGAAATAATGCCGAATTTTTTATTTTTCAACAGTTCCTGTAATTCGTAAAGATAATCTTCGCCGATATTTTGTCCGGCATAAACCACTACGGGCGATTTACGTTCGGTTTGCAACCAATCAAAGCTGTTGGACAATGCATCGATCACCGCCTTTGCGCCAAGATAACTTCCGCCGATTCCGATAACAACCACCACTTCGCAATTTTCACGAAGAATTTTTGCCGTATTTTCTATATCTGCCAAATGAGCTTCGTCGATTGAAGTAGGCAAATTCAACCAGCCAAGAAAATCGCTTCCTTTTCCTTTTCCGTTATGTAACGCAGCATTTGCATCAGTCACCTGATTCTTATAGTTTGCTACTGCCTGTTCGGATACAAATCCGAAAGCTTTGTCGATAGAAAGTTTAATGTGTTGCATAAAATAATAGAGCCTCGTAAATTCCCCGAAGGGAGAATTTTGAAGCATGATTTTTAATGATTTATATTGATAATTTAAACATATATTTAATCTTTAAGTCCCCTTTTGGGAAATTTAAGGGACTTTTATTTCAGTTTTTCCGTCAGTTTTCTGATTCCCAGTGTTGGAGAACAACGATTATAGAGTATCTCGTAAACCGCATCGACAATGGGCATATTTATCTGATATTTTTCGTTTAGTTCGTGGATACATTTGGCTGCATAATAGCCTTCGGCTATCATTTCCATTTCTATTTGGGCAGTTTTTACGGAATATCCTTTACCAATCATGGTGCCAAAGAGTCGATTGCGGCTAAATTTAGAATAAGCAGTTACCAATAAATCGCCTAAATAAGCCGGTTCGTTAATATCGCGATGCAAAGGATTGGTGGCGTTGCAAAAACGATTGATTTCCTGAATGGCATTCGACATGAGTACAGCCTGAAAGTTATCGCCATATTTCAAACCATGACAAATGCCGGCGGCAATGGAATAAATATTCTTCATTACGGATGAATATTCAATCCCGAGAATGTCGTCGCTGATGGATGTACGTACAAAACTTGTTGTAAAGCGTTGAGCCAATATACGAGCCTTTTCGCGCGAACTGCAACCAATAGTCAGGTAAGAAAGCCTTTCCAGGGCGACTTCCTCGGCATGACAAGGACCGGCAAGCACAGCAATATTATCTTTGGGTACTTTGTAAACTTGTTCAAAGTAGTCCGAAACAATCATATTTTCGTCGGGAACTATACCTTTGATAGCAGAAACAATGAATTTCCGATCGATTTTTCGGTGCAATTTTTTTAAGTGTTGTTTCAGAAAAGGCGATGGTGTGGCAAATATCAGGATTTCCGAAGTAGCCACAACATGATTAATATTACTGGTAAAATGAATTCTGTCCGTATCGAATTTCACTCCCGTGAGATACGATGGATTTTTGCTTAGGCGTATAAACTCATCTATTTGCTCCTGACGACGCATGTACCAATTTATTTCGCCGGAATTGACAAGTGCAATTTTTGCAATTGCAGTTGCCCAACTTCCACCGCCTAAAATAGCTATTTTGCTTTTTTCGTTCATTTTTTCAGATTTTAGAGCCAAGATTAAATACGTTAAGCTCAAAACTAATTTAACTCAATCAACAGATTAATTATTTTTCTGTTGCTGCTATCCACGCCGCCACTTCCTCTTTCGACGGATTTGTCAACTCTAATTTATTTTTCTTATTAATACTGCAAATGTCCTGATGGAATTTATTCGGATTCATTCCTTTCAAATCGGCCACCATGGTAATGCCGGCTTTCTGAACCACTTCAACCCATGCTTTGGGAATTCCCAACGCCATAAATTTCTCTGGTCCATCTTTTTTAGCTGTTTTTTCCGGTCTCATTTGTGGGAAGAAAAGCACTTCCTGAATAGACATCTGACCGGTCATCAACATCACGAGGCGATCCATGCCGATTCCCATTCCGGATGTTGGAGGCATACCGTATTCTAGTGCGCGTACAAAGTCCATATCGATAAACATGGCTTCGTCGTCTCCCTTTTCGCTTAGTTTCAGTTGTTCCTGAAAGCGTCCAAGCTGGTCAATTGGGTCATTCAACTCCGAATAAGCATTAGCCAACTCTTTTCCGTTCACCATCAATTCGAAGCGTTCGGTCAGTTCGGGATTGTCGCGGTGACGCTTGCAAAGTGGCGACATTTCACGTGGATAATCGGTGATAAAAGTGGGCTGGATATAATTTCCTTCGCACTTTTCGCCAAATATCTCGTCAATCAGTTTGCCTTTCCCCATGGTTTCGTCGGTTTCGATATGCAGTTTTTTACACACTTCGCGTAGTTGAACGTCGTCCATACCATTCATATCGATGCCTGTAAATTCTTTGATAGAATCTATCATGCTGATACGTTTAAACGGCGTTTTAAAGCTGATAATGTTATCACCCACTTTAATTTCGTTAGTACCGTTCACGTCGCGGCAGATTTTTTCAATCATATTTTCGGTGAATTCCATCATCCAGTTGTAGTCTTTGTAAGCTACATAAATTTCCATCACAGTAAATTCAGGGTTGTGGGTACGATCCATGCCTTCGTTGCGGAAGTTTTTGGAGAATTCGTACACGCCTTCGAATCCGCCCACGATCAGACGTTTCAGGTACAACTCGTCGGCAATACGCATATACAGCGGAATATCCAGTGCATTGTGGTGCGTTTTAAACGGACGGGCCGATGCGCCACCCGGGATAGGTTGTAAAATAGGTGTTTCTACTTCGATATAACCTTCGGCTTCGAAGTAGTTGCGCATCGACTGATACACTTTGGTGCGTTTGAGGAAAATATCTTTTACGCCTTCGTTCACCACCAAATCCACATAGCGTTGGCGATAACGTTGTTCCGGATCTTCGAAAGCATCGTAAGCCACACCATCTTTGTATTTCACGATGGGCAGCGGACGAAGCGCTTTACTCAGAACGGTTAGTTCTTGCGCATGAACACTGATTTCCCCTGTTTGCGTACGGAAAACAAATCCTTTGATACCCACAAAATCACCAATATCCAACAGTTTTTTGAACACGGTATTGTACATTTCGGGTTGAGCTTCAGTGTCGATATCATTGCGGCTCACGTACACCTGAATACGCCCTTTAGAGTCCTGCAATTCTACGAAAGAGGCTTTTCCCATGATGCGCCGGCTCATGATGCGTCCGGCAATGCAAACGGGTTTCCCGCTTTCTTCGTCTTTAAATTCAGATTTTATATCGGTTGAAAATGCGTCGGTTGGATATAGGGCGGCAGGATATGGATCGATGCCCAAATTACGTAACTCGGTCAGACTTTGGCGTCTGAACTGTTCTTGCTCACTAAGTTCTATGCTCATAATTGTTTAATGTACAAATTCGTGCAAAAATACAAAAAAAGAACGAAAATAATAAACGTTTAGGAAACCTTCCCCTGTAATTTAGATTAAATAACCTATGAATCAGAAAATATCTGTTGTGAGACAGAAATAACAATAAAAAATTGTATTAACCTGAATTGAATCTACTCTGATTAATACAATCAAATTCAAACAAACGTTTTTTTTGTCAATAATTTACTCTTCCCAAATTCCCTCGTAGGTATAATATCCGCCGGGCAATACGGCATATAAACCTTTGGCTATACGCATATTCCGGTCGAGTTTGCCGAGTTCATTTATATCATTTTCATCCAATTCCACTTTTATCGACCCAAAATTCTCGATGATTCTTTGAGCATTCACCGATTTCGGGATAACGGCTGTTCCTCGTTGCATCCCCCAGGCAAGTATGACCTGTGCTTCGGTACAATTATGTTTCCGGGCAATTTCAATCACTTTAGCATCCAGGATAATGCCGCCATTATTTTTTATCAGGTGCCGACTGCCCAGTGGAGAATATGCAGTTACTAAGAGACCATTCTGTTGACAAAATTTAACCAATGCATCCTGCTGAAAATAAGGATGTAACTCTACCTGATTCACTTCAGGCTTAATTTCAGACTTTTCGATCAGATTTTTCAATTTAGGAATGTTGAAATTTGACACTCCGATATGCCGAATCAAACCTGCGTTTTTTAGTTCTTCCATTTTTTTCCAGGTTGTTTCCAGTGGAATTTCGTCGAGCGAAGCCAGATCGTTAACACTTTTGGCTTGCTCATGACCCGGTTTAAAAGCCAATGGCCAGTGCATCAGATACAAATCGAGATAGTCGAGTTGCAAATTATTCAAAGTCGTACGAATTGCCGGTTCGACACGCTCGGGGGCATGATCGCTGTTCCACAATTTGGAAGTGATAAACATTTCCTCCCGCTGTACAAGTCCGGTGGAAAATGAGAACTGCAACGCATTCCCAATTTCTTTTTCATTGCCGTAAATATATGCACAGTCGATGTGTCTGTAACCTGCTTTGATAGCTTCAATTACGGCAGTATAAACTTCGTTCGGTTTTGACAACCAGGTGCCGAGACCGATCAGGGGCAACTTGTCTCCATTGCTAAAGAATAAGTATTTCATCTTTTATTTTTGATTTACTACTATCAATAAGATACGGATTTTATTGTTTCTAACAATTTAGTGGGTATAATAGTTGGCATATCCATTTTTCAATTATCAGCATTCTTCCTCTCATAGTAATCGAAGCTAAATTTACAGAGATGCAGTTACAGGTGGATATTTCAGGGGGCAGGCGTATCGGATGTGATCGCAGCCATCTCCTGATTAATCACCAATATCGTTTTATCCATATTAATAACAGCGTGTGTGTGTTTTAATCATTTTGGAGCATTCCTGAGATTTTTGAAAAAAAAGGTCGAAAAAGTTGGCTCTCCGGTTAATCTGAATCAAAAAAAAATATTTTTTTAATATTTTGCACATCACAAGCAAATTATTTACTTTTGCTAAGAAATCAGTGCAAATGCAATGGTAAATTGATAAAATGTAAATTAAAAGATGGCAGCATTCAAACGCATTTTACTAAAACTCAGCGGCGAGTCGCTTATGGGCGAAAAACAATACGGCATCGACGAAAAACGGTTGGGAGAATATGCCCAACAAATTGCTGAAATTTCTGCGATGGGCGTACAAGTAGGGATTGTTATCGGCGGTGGAAATATTTTCCGTGGACTGAGTGGCGCTTCTAAAGGATTCGACCGTGTACAGGGCGACCAAATGGGCATGCTGGCAACCGTTATCAACAGTCTGGCGTTGAATTCCGCCTTACAGGCAGCAGGAGTAAAATCGCATGTTTTAACTGCCATCAGAATGGAACCCATTGGTGAATTTTACTCGAAACAAAAAGCCCTACAAATCCTCGAAAATGGGGAAGTGGCGATACTTTCGGCTGGAACGGGCAATCCGTTTTTTACCACCGATACAGGTTCGTCGCTTCGTGCCATCGAAATTGAAGCCGATATTATGCTCAAGGGTACACGTGTCGACGGAGTTTATACCGCCGACCCTGAAAAAGACCCTGCGGCTACCAAATTCGACGAAATTACTTTCGACGAAATTTACAATCGCAATTTGAAAGTGATGGACTTAACCGCTACTACCATGTGCAAAGAAAACAATATGCCTATATATGTTTTCAACATGGACACGCCCGGAAACCTGAAAAAAGTAATGTCGGGCGAAAAAATAGGGACTTTGGTGAGAAATTGAGATTTCTTTTAAGCTCCCCAAGGGGAGGAGGAAGTCATAACCGGAGACGATTAACCAACAATGAAATAAAATATTAAACAAACTCTTGTCCCCCTAAGGGTTAGGAGTCTAAACTGAAAATAAATTATGCAAGACGTAAAACCCATTCTGGCTGAGGCTGAAGATAGCATGGAAGCAACTCTTTTGTTTTTGGATGAATCTTTGGCACACATTCGTGCAGGTAAAGCCAATCCACGCATTTTGGATGGTGTAAAAGTAGAATATTACGGTTCGCACGTTCCGCTTTCAAATGTGGCAACCATTACTACTCCTGATGCCAAAACCATTACCATTCAACCCTGGGAAAAAGGTTTGATTGGTGTCATTGAAAAAGCCATTCTGAATTCGGATGTCGGTATCACGCCTATGAATAATGGGGAAGTTATCCGCCTGGGAATTCCTCCATTGACCGAAGAACGTCGCCGACAATTGGCAAAACAATCGAAACATGAAGGTGAGGAAGCCAAAATTTCGGTTCGAAATGCACGCCGTGAAGCCATCGAACATTTGAAAAAAATGGAAAAAGAAGGACTTCCCGAGGATGTTGAAAAAGATGCCGAAGTAAGCGTTCAGAAAATACACGATAAATACATCAAAAAAATTGATGATATGCTTGTCGCCAAAGAAAAAGAAATTATGACTGTATAATTCCTGACATTTTGACTATTCCAAACAAATATAATATTCAGTCATTTCCAATGACGGGAATGACTGAATATTTAAACGCTACACCCGTCGGTATTTTGGAACACCTTATCTTACTCCTGAATATCTTGCTTGCATCGAAACTTTTTGCCACGAATACCGATTCCATCGTATCTCGTCAGATTTTTCAGCAATTCGGAGCGACCGGTTGGAATTCCTTTTCACTGTTTAATGTCGGATTAGTCATCCGATGACCTGCGAATATGCTGTAATACTGTAACCGAATTCAACTTAATTTATTTATTCAACTCATCAACCTTATCATCTCAATTAACTGATTGACCAAATAATAAACAATGATCGGACTTGTTGTCAAAAATACCGGCAGCTGGTATCAGGTGAAAACCAATAGCGGCGATTTGATCGAATGCAAGATGAAAGGCAATCTGCGTTTAAAGGCAATACGCAGTACCAACCCAATAGCAGTGGGCGACTTCGTGAACATTGAATTGAATGCGGATGGAATTGGCATGATTTCCGATATTTGCGAACGCAAGAATTATATCGTTCGCCGGTCGTCGAACTTATCAAAACAATCTCACATTTTGGCCGCCAATCTCGATTTGGTTGCTTTAATCGTTACAATCAATTATCCTGAAACATCGACTGTTTTCATCGACCGTTTTCTCGCCTCGGCCGAAGCTTACCGTGTACCGGCTTGTTTAATTTTCAATAAAACCGACTTATATTCCGAAGATGAAAATAATTATCTCGAAGCATTAAAAACCCTGTACAACAGTTTGAATTATCCTGTTTTTAAAATTTCGGCCATCAAACTGACAAATATGAATGAATTGACAAGCTTTTTCAAAGATAAAACGACTCTGATTTCGGGTAATTCCGGCGTTGGGAAATCGACTTTAATCAACAGCATTGCACCGCATTCGATGGCAAAAACGGGTGAAATTTCATCATATCATAACAAAGGAATGCATACCACCACCTTTTCGGAAATGTTTGAACTCAAAGATGGTGGGGCTGTCATCGACACTCCCGGAATAAAAGGTTTTGGAACCATCGATATGGAAAAAGAAGAAATAAGTCACTATTTTAAAGAAATTTTTGCGATTTCGAAACAATGCAGATTTTCAAATTGTACCCATGTTCACGAACCGGGCTGTGCAGTTTTGGAAGCAACTAACCATCATCAAATAAGCACATCGCGTTACCAGAGCTACATCAGTATGCTTTCTGATTGTGACAGCGGAAAATATCGTTAAAATGAATATTTTTACTAACAAACTTTCAATTTGTTTTTTTTCTTGCACGAAATAAAAAAATAATTAATACATTTGCAAGTCAAATACATCTAATAGAAACAGAATATCTCAAAATCGAGTAAATAAGTAAATAATTATACCATGGGACACCATCAGATTGACCGTTTAGACAAAAAGATTTTACAACTTATTTCACAGGATGCGCGTATACCTTTTTTGGAAGTAGCACGCGAATGTAATGTTTCGGGAGCTGCTATTCATCAACGTATTCAAAAGCTTCGGAACACCGGAATTATCAAAGGTTCGGAATTTGTTATCGACACTTACAAAGTTGGATTCCAGACATGCGCTTATATCGGGATAACTTTAAGCGATGTCAAATCTTTTCCTTATGTGGTAGAAGAACTCAAAAAGATACCTGAAGTCGTTGAATGTCATTATGCTACGGGGAAATTCTCAATGTTCGTAAAAATTTATGCAAGAGATAATCGCCACCTGTTGCAGATTATCCTTGATAAAATGACCCCAATTTCGGGCATTGCCCACACCGAGACTTTCCAGATTTCGTTGGATGAAGTTTTCCGTCGCCAATTATCGGTTTTCGAAATTGATACGACTGTTGATTTTATTGATGAAGAAGAATAAAAATTCTTTTATGTTATAAAAAGAGCCTCGGAATGAGGCTTTTTTTATAAGATTAAAGCATCGCACTCAGCACAAAGTTAAGTTTTTTGTTTGTGCTCGTTTTTGCCATAATCTGTGAGTATTCGTTCAACAATCTGCTTTTGTGTATTAAATTTTGTTTGTACGTTTACTTTACCAAAATAAAATAATACCAATATTTCAATAGCTAATAATCTGTTATAGAATACAAATCCAATTTTCAACGCTGATAGACAGGATTTAATTGAAAGTAGTAATACGATAAGAAAAATAACCTATACAGGAAATCTTTAAACGAATTATCCTTGATTTTTTTTTGGCGCTGTAGTCTGGAATTCTTTCAGGTAAAACGGTTCGAAATAAGCCACATCAGCAAATTGGTTTCGGTTAAAAGCCTCTACTGCCAAGGGAATCATATTTTCAGCTACCGGAAATATGTTTTCGATAAAACGGGCGTTAGGATGAGTGAGAGTTGATTTACATTTTTCAGCGCCATTCCCGAAAAAATAAACCGGTTGATCGGCAAGCTGTTTACTGTATGAATCTAAAGAAATAATATCAGCCGATATTTCACGTTTCAATTCCAATTGTGCATCGTAAAAAGCAGCATATACTTCCATTCTGCGTGCATCAATCATGGGACAATATAGAACATTTTCCTGTCCATTAACTGCTTTAAGAGCAGTAATAGTCATCACTTCAAGCGTGCTGACAGAAATTAACGGTATATCCAACCCGTAACACAATCCTTTAGCCGTGGAAACGCCGATACGCAACCCAGTATACGAACCGGGTCCGCTACTCACGGCAATGGCATCCAATCGTTTAGTTGTGGTTTTTAAAACTTCCAATGCTTCGGCAATATAGACGCTCAACAAAGCGGCATGATTCATTTTCTCATCATTTGATTTGGAAAACAAGCAATTAAAACCTTCGCTAAGAGCCACCGAACATACATTTGTAGAAGTTTCGATATGGAGAATGACAGGATAATTCATAATTAACAATTCATAATTGAATGCAAATCCGGTAGGTAGTTATTTAGTGTTTGCAAGAAGACGCCATTTTTTTTGCAAACACTATTTATCGTATTTTGACGCTTGCAAAATTACTTAATTTTTCCCGAACGATAAAAAACAATCCCCGCTTTCGTTCGGGAGAGTGGGGATTGACTTTTAATTCGGTAAATTACAACTACAGAAGGATACCTTATTTTAATGTAACTTTTAATGGATTTCTTATTGTTTCAGTAAAGTGATTCAACGCATTAAACCAATCGGCATCGGTTTTAAAACCCCATTTGCTCCAGCCGCCTCCAAAATAGTAAGTAAATTCTTTACCAACCTTATAATCGGCCAATAATAAAATATGAGCATCCGATTTTATACTTTTTGTTTGAGAATCAGGTATGTAAACGCCAATGTAATTTCTGCCAGAAGGAACCCCTGCATCCGAAACGGCATTTTCGGCGTAAGCAATAACGCCATTTGTTTCATCTTCTTTGAGCGATGAGCCTTTGCCATCGTGCAGGAAAATACCGGCAGCTAACTTGATTGGTTGTTTTTTTCCGATGAATTGTACCACCGCTTTATTGAGCAACGAACCTGCACTTGTTGTAATGGTAATTACTTGTTTATAAAATACTTTATCCACTTTTACCGAATCGTAAGTCAGTGAAAATACAGCGCGTAACGGACCATTTTCCAATACTCTGTATGAATTGAAATAATTTCCTACCCATAAAGAATCACCCATGTAAGGCGCTATTCCGCCTGCCCCGAGCGTATGGCCTACTTTGTAACAGTCCAGTCCATTCCCGTGATCGATATGATAAGATTGTTCTTTTTTCAATTCATTATAATAGAAAGTATCCACTATCAGTTTGTTGGTGCGTTTCAGCCACAGGTCTACACCGTTACTCGGATTTTCGTTTGCCAGGGCGGGTCCGTACATCCGGTATGCCGCCAGGTCGTTTTCCCATGCAAAGTCATCTTTGCGTTCGGGTACGAAGCGGGCTGAGGTTCTGGGTTGTACGGGCGCCGGTTTTCCTTCGCTCAAGGTGTAAGTGGAAGATGCATTGTGGTTTACATCGGCTTGAAATATCAAAACGCGCGGTTTTTTTGACTCGTTGTAAAGCAATTGATAAGGAATCTCTTCTCCTTTATCATTTTTCAGGATATACGATTTTGATTTAAAACAAGCTTTTAAAGCATTGGCTTTAACTTCGACTATTTCGCCTTTCCGAACCATCGCGGTACTATTAGTTACCACGATAGTCCGTTGGGCAAAAACACCGGAAAATACGAAGAAACAGGCAATTAATGAAAATATATTTTTTTTCATAAACGTTTAAATGCAAATTATTCTGGCTGTTTGCCGATATAAGCCAGAATTCCGCCATCGACATATAATACATGACCATTAACAAAATCGGAAGCATTCGAAGCAAGGAAAACAGCAGGACCAACTAAGTCTTCAGTAGTTCCCCAACGTGCAGCAGGAGTTTTGGCAATGATAAATTCGTTGAACGGATGACCGGGAACGCGTATAGGCTCGGTTTGAGGAGTTTCGATATAACCTGGCCCCAGTCCGTTACATTGAATGTTATATCCACCGTATTCGGAAGCAATATTGCGGGTCAACATTTTTAAACCCCCTTTGGCGGCTGCATAAGCCGATACGGTTTCGCGACCCAGTTCGCTCATCATGGAGCAAATATTGATAATTTTTCCGGCGCCTTTTTTAATCATGCTTGGAATAACGGCTTTCGATACTATGAATGGACCGTTTAAGTCAATATCGATAACCTGGCGGAATTCGGCGGCTGTCATTTCCACCATGGGGATGCGTTTAATAATACCAGCATTGTTTACCAGAATATCAATAACCCCTATTTTTTTTTCAATTTGGGCAACCATGGCGTTAATCTGGTCTTCGTTGGTAACATCGGCCACATAACCGTGGGCTTTAATTCCTTCGGCAGCATAAGCGGCAAGTCCTTTATCAACCAGTGCCTGATTAATATCATTAAAAACAATAGTCGCACCGGCTTTGGCATATCCTGATGCAATGGCGTATCCGATGCCGTATGATGCTCCGGTTACAAGGGCAATCTTTCCTGTTAAATCAAATTGATTCATATTTTTTTTGTATAAAGTCCAATGTCAACAGACAGAGGACATGGTTAATTATTTATATTTTTAAAACAACCAGTTAACAAATTAACCGGTTAACGGATTATCTTAGTTCTGTGTGTTTGTAAAAATCCTGATCACCGTAATCGAGGTTTTCGCCGGCCATACCCCAGATAAAAGTATAATTGCTTGTTGCAGCAGCCGAATGAATTGACCATTCGGGTGAAATAACTGCTTGGTCGCCTTTCATCCAAATGTGGCGCGTTTCGGTTGGTTCGCCCATAAAGTGGCAAACAGCATTGCCTTCGGGAACCTCAAAATAAAAATACGCTTCCATCCGGCGGCTGTGTGTATGGGCAGGCATGGTATTCCAGACACTTCCCGGAGCCAGCTCGGTCATTCCCATTTGTAACTGGCAGGTTTCCAATACCTGACATACCAGCATTTTATTGATGTTACGGTGATTCGAACTTTCCAACGAACCCATTTCGGCAACCACTGCGTCGGACTTTGTAATTTTACGATCGGGAAAAGTTTTATGGGCTGGAGCGGAATTAAAATAGAATTTGGCAGGATTTGCCGCATCCATACTTTCGAAAGTTACCGTACGGTCGCCGGCGCCCAGATACAGCGCTTCTTTGTAATTCAGTTCGAAAACCACGCCATCGACCTTCACTTTTCCGGAACCACCTACGTTGTAAGTTCCGAACTCGCGACGTGAAAGGAAAAACGGCGACTTCAACGGATCAATGGTTTCCAGTGTAAGGACTTCGTTAACCGGCATAGCGCCTCCAACCACCAGCCGGTCGTACAAGGTGTAAACCATATTTACTTCATTGACCGTAAAAATATTTTCAATTAAATACTCTTTGCGTAAACGGGCTGTGTCATAGTTTTTTGCATCAGAGGGATGCGAGGCATAGCGGATTTCATAATTTGTTTTCATTTCTTCCTATATTGTTTTATTATATACGTTAAAAAACTTTTTATACTTAGCTGTGATTGGTTGACCAAAAATACTGCTATTTATCAAATAAAAAAAATATAATTGATAAAAATATACTTATTTTACAACATAATTCTGCAAATAGTTTTAAATCAATACAAAAATATGAATTCGGAATTTACAATTGTGTATAAAATTATCCCCCAAAGGTACACTCTTTGAAAAAAAAGGATTTTGAGAAAGTCCGTAGTTTCAGACTACTTTTTTTGGAAAAGCCATGTGAAATTTACCGAAGCATTCATGTTATTTGAATTATCGAAATAATCACGTTTAGCGTTTGAAAATATGTCGCTTATGCTATAATTAGCTCGCGCTTCAACCTGAACAACCTGACCTTTCATGTTCATTAGAAAGCCTAATCCGGCACAAAAACCGTAATCAAAAGGATTTTCTACGGCTGTTTTATGTTGTTCATCCGTAGAGTTTTGTGTTAAATTAACCAAGGTTTTTTCGGATAAAAGGTAACTTATTTTGGGTCCTACATTGAAGAAAGAACGAAAATTATTACCAAAGTTGAAGTGGGTCATAAAAGGCAGCTCGATATAGTTGAGTTGACGGGTATATAAACCATCGGTTTCGCTCCAGCCGCGTTGGGAGTAATTAAGTTCAACCTGAACGCCTAAGTTTTTTTTTGCTATATGTCTGAAAATAAGTCCGCCATTATAACCGGTCAGAAAGGTTTGGTCTACGGCAGGATTAAAATTTATCTTTGAAGCAATCATCCCGAAATTCAGTCCATAATATGTTTCAGGAATATCTTTCTTTTTTTGGGCATTCAATGTCGTCGTAAAACTGATTAAAAGTATGAGAAGTAATATTTTACCGTTTGATTTCATTCCAGTATATTGAATGTCAATGTTATATTTGTGTGATTCAATTAATTTTTTGTTTGCAGAAAATATAATTGTTTATTTGTAAATCCGGTTTTATCTATAGTTCGTTCAAATTTTAATTGCGACTGAATTCCCATTGATACAGGTAATTTGTTTTTCTTGATATTGAAATTTATACCATTATGATACATTAATGCAATGAAATAATTTGTCAGATCGTATCCTAAGAGGTCGTACCTTGGTGTGTTCGAGGCAGGTTTCCAATCATAATTGTCAGAAAATTTGTGGTTGTATTTTTTTAGTTCGGCTTCGTTTATGTCTGACTTAAAAGGCGCGATAGAGAAACTTTTTAAATTCGCCGTATTTATATTTTGCCAGCTATATTGTGCAAAAAGCAGTATATCGTTCGATTTTCCTACAATATCTAAGGTGTCTAAGTAGTTTGATATCAGGGAATATTTGTCAGTATTGAAAAACACAATATTTTTTTTGTTTTTTTCAATTACATTGGTAAAATCGATTGATTGGTCGGTAAATATCTCCACCTTTTTGAAATTTCTTTTTGTTTTTCGAAGTTCATTTTGTAATTCAAAAGCAAATTCATAACCATCGTCTAAAACACTTATAGACTGAATATTACAAAAAACAATATTGTCGTTTTTAAATTCATTTCTTAACAGTTCTCCAACGAATTTTACTTCAACATCAATTCCCGGATTGAACTGAAAAAGGTAGGGGTTCAGGGTTACATCATATACTTTCGACGAAAATGGAATTAAAGTGTTGATTTTATTCTCCTTAGCAAAATCACTTACAAAAGGAATCTGGTTTGTATAAGCAGGACCGATAATAAAATCCATAGTTTTTAATTCAGGATTATTCAACACCTCGGTTATTTTTTCCTCATTTTTTTCGGTATCGAATGTAAAAATTTCGAATGAAATACCGAATTCTTTGGCTTCGTTTATAGCTAACAGGGCGCCGGCATAAAAATCGATAAACTTTTCGTTAGCTGGATCCGTTTTTGCATTTTCGAGCATAAACGGAAGTAAAAAGGCTATTCTGAAAGGTGTTTTATTGGGTTTTACCGGTTCGTAAATTCGCGTATAAATTTCGGCTTCGCTCCATGCAGGGTTTGGCTTTTCGGCAATTACCGTATCTTTTTTTGTTGGAGTTGCCGCTGTTTTACGAATGATTTTTAACTTTGAACCAATCCTGAGTTTTTCTTCCGATTTAGGGTTTAACCGGATAATATCGCTCACTTCAATATTATACAATCGACTTATCGAGTATAAAGTTTCCTTTTCTTTTACTTTGTGTTCGATATATTTTATGGTGTCTTTACTTTTTTTGTCGTAATAGGTTTTAATTTTTTCCGTTGATTCCTTTGAAGGAGCATTCCCGTTGTTTTTCAAAGCTTTTGAGGTTGTTTCCTTAGGGATTCGTAAAATCATTCCTTCCTGGAGTCCGTTTTCAATTTCCGGATTGTGTTTTCGTATTTCACCCATTGAAATATTGTATTTCCGGCTTATGGCAAAAAGTGTTTGTTTTTTTGATACAATGTGCGTAATATATTTTGTTTCAGTTTCTTCTGTCGAAGCTGGTTTTTCTTTATTGGGCGTCACGGAAATATTATTATCGGTATTTTTATGAATAACAGGCAGAATAATTTCCTGTCCCGATTTTAATCCGGATAATATCTGCGGGTTTAAATCATTTATTTCGGCTTGGGAAACATTGAATTTTTTACTGATAGAATAAAGCCCTTCCCCGGGTTGCACTGTATACAGGTAATATTCAACGCCATTTATTTTTTTTGTAGGATAATCGGGTTGCTGTCCTAAAAGATGGAATGATATTAAAATAAAAAAAACAGGCAATAATTTAAAAATCAGTTTTTTCATGAAATTTGAATATCAAGATGAATGAGTTTGATTATAACGTAACCATAATCTACAATCAACGAAATAGATATGAGGTTTTTTGTGTAAAAATGTAATCACATAAACTTTGCAAATGTACGAAAAATATGCATTGAAAGATGACCTGTGGCAATAAATGAATGTTTTTTTTGTTTTTGATAAGAAAGATGTACATTTGCAGGAAATAAACCGGATTATCGATTTCAGATTTATGAAAAAACTTCTTTTATTGCTATGTTTGATGTTTTCAACGGTAACTCTTTATAGTCAGTTAACCGCCACGGGAACATATAAATCCTATTTCAATACTTACAGGGATATTGATTATTTGTTTGTTTTCAATGGAATAAATTCGGCAACATCAATTAAATACAATGGAAACTACACTACAATTAACTGGTATAAATTTTCAGACCTTTCCACATCAATTTCCAATCAGAATGAAAACTTCAACGTTGAAGATGGGACCGGTTATGTGTTGGATGTCGACGGTGTGAAAACCACCATTTGGGTGATTGACTACACAAAGTGCTTGCCGGTTTTTAATTCGTTTTTGCCCGAAAACAGCCCGGCAACCCAATGTGATGAACTTAAACTCGATTTACAGGCAAATGTTCCGCTTATTCAGTACAAATCTCTGGACGGGATAACACACAATATCGATCGCAAATATACCCTGACTTACAACACAAAAGAATGGAACGGTTCATGGAGCGACAAAGTTATTGCCATCAAGAATATTAATCTCCCGAAATCGGAAATATATATCGCCACGCCTCCTTTGTGCGATACGAAATTTAAAATTGAAGGCGACCAGTTTGCGCAGGATTTGCAGATTTCTCCACTTCCGTTTATTGAATCTCCCGTATATTCGGCAGTTGCCGTGGAGGGTCATATCACAACGACAGCTGCAACCCGTACAGAACTTCAGGAAGGCGACCGGCCTGAAAATTCTTCGGTCAAGGAAGGTTCAGCACCTCTCGATATCATGTTCGAAAGCAATGCCAATGTGCCGGGGACGGATTTTTACCAATGGCAGATTTTTAAAGAAAATGTTTTGTTGTTCAGTCGATCCGATCAGGCACAGCGATACACATTCACCGAATCGGGAATTTATACCGTAAAACTGACTGTCGGCAATTCATATTGCAATTCGTCCGACTCGGTAACCATAAAAGTTTCCACTTCCGAGATTCAGGTTCCGTATGTTTTTACACCCAATGGCGATGGCATTAATGACGAATTCAGGGTTGCATACAAGTCGATATTATCATTTAAGTGCTGGGTTTTCAATCGTTGGGGACGAAAAGTTTATTTCTGGACTGATCCTCAAAAAGGCTGGGACGGAACGATAAACGGCAAAGCCGCCACTCCCGGAGCTTATTTCTACTTTATTGAATATGTTGATTCCGAAGGCAAAAAACGATCGGTAAAAGGAAATATAAATTTATTGAGGGGAAATCAAAATTAACGGGTAGCCTTTTTTGAGTTTAATACTATATTGATTATTGAATTTCTGATTACCAGCGCTTTATTGTATAATTCAGGTTTGTTTCTCATAACCAGCGAGTGATTTATTCGTCCAACAAATTTTCTGAATCGCTTGTATAATCTGAAAGCCCACTTCCCGGAAAAATATTCTACTGGAATAAAAAGCCATATCAGCCACCAGCTAAAACCGGTAAAGCTAAAAAACAAAATAGCCTGCAAGAGATAAAAAATGGGAAAGCTAAATATTCCTATGCCATAATGTAAAGAGGTGAAAAATCCTTCGAACTTGACTTTCATCATTTTTCGAATAAATACGGGTGTAAAAAAGGGAAAGAAATTAAGCAGAAATCCTATCAGAAATACAGGGGATAATAGTATTAATCCCAAGCCACTCAAGATATTTAAGATTGTTTTACGCGGTTTTGTGTCGAAATTTTTAATATGTAAATTTAATTCGGCTCGCAGATTTTCAAAATCCGAACACAAGGTGTTTAATTCGGCTGCTTTTGCCGGAGTTTCACGTTCAATGGCAACCAACCGTTTCCCGATTTCCTGACGGGCGTAAAAGCGGTTCAAGGTATTGTTTTCGAACTTCATTTTTTCGAGCATCGATATGTTTGTAAGTTGTGTAGCAGTTTCAAAACAGCGATAATATTGCTTCGTATTCAGATTTATAACCAAATTTTCCAGACTGTTTTTCAGGGTATTGCGAATTTTGTTGGTAGCTGCCACAGGATTCTCGGCATATTCAGGCATGTATTCGGACACATCGATGGGTTTGCCTATATTGATAATAATATGTTTGCCGAATTTGAATAAATCACCCATATCAATTCCAATAGGAATTATTTTCACATTTTTAGCTGTCCCGATTTTTTGTTGAGCCGAAAAAGCAATTCGGAAAATGCCTTTTACCAAAGGACGTATTTTCCGTTCAAGTTCCTGATTGCCTTCAGGCATTATTCCTAAGGCATTATTGCTTTCAAGCACTTCGACGCATTTATCAAAAGTCTCCGCATTTTTTCCGAGATTTTCGATGCCATCTCTGACTCTGAAAGCAGGAATCAGTTTAGCAAACCGCAAAAAGTCAGCCACAATCTTTTTCCCGAACATATCCGCACGGGCCAGGAACACTGTCGAATAATGATCGGGTGTTATTGAAACGACAGCCAAAGCATCCATCAACGCATTCAAATGATTTGGCGCAAAAATCACCGGACCTTCAGCAGGTATGTTTTCCTTGCCGAGTACAATATATTCATCGTAAAAATGCTTAAAAGTCGGTACTATGTAGTTTTTTGTAAGCCGGTACGAAAGCGGTAAATCGTATATTTTAGACATTAGCCTGATATGATAATTTTATGATTAGTTGAAGTGATAATATTGATAATATGATAAATAACTGATTCATAAGCTGTTTTATAAATAGAACTCGGCGTTTTTTTGCAAATACTAAGTAAAATTTTTACATTAATTTATCATCGTATCAGTCCATTATCACATCATTCTATTTCATCGGTTAATTATTGGGGATTCCTGTTATTCCAGTACAGCGAAATACTTAATCCTGAAACAATGTGCCAGATTCCCCACCAGGCAGTTATGAAAAGCATACCCCCGAGAGCAAGTTCGGGCGGAAAAATTTTAGGATTAAACAGAAGTACCAAACCCAAGCCCGAGTTTTGGATGCCGGTTTCGATGGTCAATGTTCTTCTGTCTGCGTTCGGGAGTTTAAATATGGTTGCTAAACTGAATCCTGTCGACAGTGCCAATAAATTGTGAATCAATACGATGAAAAATATAAACAAAATATATTTCAAAAACAAATCCAGGTTGTTGGCAAAAGATAAAACAACCATGGCAATGAAAAATACGATGGAAAGTACCTGGATCGGTTTTTTAAGTTTTTCGGTAATGCGTGGAAAATAATGTGAGAAAAAAATACCTGCTATCAATGGAATTCCGAGCAGAATGAATACTGTCTGAAACATTTGGCCGTTGTCGATTTCGAGAGGTTGAAGTATATGTCTCGCGTGTTTACTAATGTACTTAACATATAAACCTCCATAAAACGCAAAATTAAAAGGAGTGGTAAAGGTTGCCAACAGGGTAGTGGTAGCAGTCAGCCCGACAGATAATTCCGTATTCGCTTTCGACAATGATGACATGAAATTAGAAATATTACCACCGGGACAAGCCGCCACTAAAATCATTCCCATAGCTACGGTGGGCGTTATCCAATTGCTTAAAGCAATAACAAGTAAAAAAGTTATCAGAGGAAGGGCAATTACCTGGGATGTCAACCCGATAATAGCCGATTTGGGATGTTTGATTAACTCTTTGAATTCTGCCGGTTTTATTCCTAATGCTACACCAAACATAATGAAACTCAATATAATATTGATAACGTGCATGCCTGATGCCGAAAAGTTGATCTTGATCGGATCTAATTGTTGCAGGGATTCGTACATAAGTGGACTTTTTAAACAATTGTTGGGCAAAAGTATAAATAATTTTTATTTAACTTGTATTTTTTTAGCGCTTGACTGTTTTTATTCAACGACAAGCATTTAATATTCTGATTTATTGCTTAATTTTGCGGTTCTAAAATAAATTGCTGAAACAATAATGAAATGAAACTCACCTGTCTGTAAAATTCAGATACACAAGAGTATGTTTATGGAAGATTATAGAAACATCTCTTGTTTTTTCCTTTATTTAGTGTTTGCAAGAAAACACCAATCTCTGCGTTGCACTCGCAGCAAAAACTACTCATTTACCAGAGTAAACTCCGTGTTTTCGCTGCTTCGTGCGCCTTGACCTTGACGTTTTCTTATCAAACACCGAGTTTTCTTTCTGACTTTATGTAGATAGGAGTAAATTGTATACAGATGAAAAAATCAATCACAGTTTTAATGCTGAGCATTCTAATTGCATCATCATGCGCTAAACGAAACGATATGGAACCGGTTATTAAATTTAAAACAACAGCGGGAAACATTGTTGTAAAACTTTACCCTGAAACTCCCAAACACCGTGATAATTGTGTTAAACTTGTGGAAGCGGGTTATTACGATGGCGTATTATTTCATCGCGTCATTGCCGACTTTATGATTCAGGCGGGCGACCCTGATTCACGCAATGCCAAGCGCAGCGCTTCGTTGGGTTCGGGCGACGTAAAATATACCATCCCTGCAGAAATTGTTTATCCGAAATATTATCATAAAAAAGGAGCGTTGGCTGCCGCTCGTCAGGGCGATCAGGTCAATCCTGAACGTGCTTCGTCCGGCGCTCAGTTTTATTTTGTACAAGGAAGGCTTTTTACCGATCAAGAGTTAAATGGGATTGAAAAAAGTAACGAACGCAAACTGGAAGCAAAACTTTTTCAGGAAATGCTGAACAACAAGCAGGACGAAGTGAAAAAATACCGGTTGGAACGCAATCAGGCAAAATTGGACGAATTGCGTGATTCCATTTTAAATGTAGTCCATGAACAGATAAAACAAAACCCAAGTTACAAGTTCACCGAACAGCAGCGAAACGATTATAAAACCATAGGTGGAACGCCACATCTCGATGGTGAATATACCGTTTTCGGAGAAGTAATTGAAGGAATCGAAATTGTAAGTAATATCTCTAAAGTTAAAACAGGCAAGCTCGACCGACCGGTTGAAGATGTAAGAATCCTCAGTGCAAAACGGATCCGATAGGCTTCAAAAAGGAACAAAACCAATTTGTTCCTTTTTTATTTTTTTCGATTAAAGAAAAATTTCTATAATTATTCATGTTTTTAGTCGAAAAAATTCCATTAAATAAACTTTAAATACTAATTTTGCACTCGCTTAGAAATTTCGAAAATTAAAAAATATTATGGCAGAAAAAAAATTAAATTTATTGGCTGAATTTCCGTCAGTTAGCACACAACAATGGATGGATAAAGTGACAGCCGACCTAAAAGGAGCCGATTTCGATAAAAAACTTGTCTGGAAAACCAATGAAGGTTTCAATGTGATGCCTTTTTATCGTGCCGAGGACATCGATAAGCTCAAAACCACCGAAGTTGTACCCGGAAAATTTCCTTATGTACGTGGTACCAAGCTCGATAATAGCTGGTTTGTTCGCCAGGATATTGTAGTCGTAGATGCAAAACAAGCCAATGCAAAGGCATTGGATATTTTGAATAAAGGAGTTGATTCACTAGGATTTAAACTGAATAAAAACGATTTAAGCGCAGCTTATATTTCAGCTTTGCTTGAAAATATAGATGCTGAATGTGTTGAGCTGAATTTCAGTATTTGCTCTAAGCGTTCGGCTGAGCTGGCTTCGATTCTTACCGGTTATTTTAAATCGAAGAATTATAATCTCGCCAAACTGCAGGGTTCTATCAATTGGGATGGAATGAATGCCATGTTGCTTCGGGCTAAGAACTTAAGTAAAGAAGAACTTGTTCAAATGGCTAAAGCAACGGTGGAAGCCGCTTCTGAGTTGCCAAAGTTCAGGGTCATTGCCGTAAATGCTACAACATTGAGTAACGCCGGTGCATTCAATGCCCAGGAGCTGGGTTACGCTTTGGCCTGGGGTAACGATTACCTTTCAATGTTGGTCGAAGCTGGTGTTGATACACAATTGGCCGCTAAAAAAATCAAATTCAATTTGGGCGTTGGCAGCAATTATTTTATGGAAATTGCCAAATTTCGTGCAGCCAAATTGTTATGGGCATTCATCGTTGATGCTTATCAACCCGTTTGTCGCAAAACAACCTGCTCACACACCGTTGATGGCATTTGCAAATGCGCTGCCAAAATGCGCATTCATGCTGAAACCACCCAATTCAACAAAACCGTTTTTGATGCTAATGTAAACATGCTTCGCACTCAAACCGAAGCCATGAGTGCTGCGCTGGGAGGTGTGGATTCTCTCACGGTAACCGGATATGATACTGCTTTCAAAACGGCCGATGATTTTTCGGAACGCATTGCCCGCAATCAACAATTATTGTTGAAAGAAGAATCGCATTTCGATAAAGTCTCCGATCCAGCTGCAGGTTCATATTATATCGAAACACTGACCAACGAAATAGCTGCCCAGGCTTGGAAAATATTCCTCGAAGTTGAAAATAACGGAGGATTTTATGCTGCTATCAAAGCCGGTACAGTTCAGAAAGCTGTTAAAACAACGGCTGCCAGTCGGTTGAAATCTGTTTCGAGTCGTCGTGAGGTATTGCTTGGAACCAACCAATTCCCCAATTTCAATGAAATTGCTAACGGAAAGGTTGAATTGAAAAAAGATATAACCGATTGTGGTTGCAATCACAACGAAATTGAAACCCTGGTTCCTGTCCGTGCTTCGGAAGAATTTGAAGCATTGCGTTTTGCCACCGAAAATGCCGCCAAACGTCCGAAAGCGTTTATGCTTACTATCGGTAGCCTGTCCATGCGTTTAGCGCGTGCACAATTCTCTTGCAACTTTTTTGCCTGTGCCGGTTACGAAGTGGTGGATAATCTCGGTTTTGCAACGGTTGAAGAAGGCGTGAAAGCTGCTTTGGAAGCAAATGCCGATATCATCGTGCTTTGCTCGAGCGACGACGAATATGCCGAACTTGCTCCTGCTACTTATGAACTTGCTAAAGGAAAAGCTTTATTGGTGATAGCCGGCGCACCTGCATGTACCGATGACCTGAAAGCAATCGGCATTGAACATTTTGTAAATGTAAAAACCAATGTATTGGAAACATTAAAAACTTTCAATGCTTTGTTGTTGCAATAGATAAAGATGTGTATATATTAGAGATACGTGGCTGATAAACACAAAAGTATGTAAGAATAAACTTAGAAAACAAACCATTCGTGTTTATTCTTTGTTTAAAATCTAATTTCTATTTGTTATTTATCTAAAAATCTAAAAATTATGAGTCCGACAACAAAAAACTGGATTATTGCTACCCGGCCATGGTCGTTTCCCGCTTCAACTATGCCCGCTTTGGTAGCCATTTCGTATGTTTTCTTTTTGAAAAACGAGATGACTGTCGATATAAATTGGTGGTATGGAGTTTTAGCTTTAATTGGAGCCGGTATTTTTCAGGCAAGCGGCAATCTGATTGGCGATTATTTCGATTATAAATATAATGTCGACCGCAAAGATACATTCGGTTCGAGCCGCATGTTGGTCGATGGCGTGTTTAAACCTAAGTCGATATTAAATTTCGGTATTACCTTTTTGGTAATTGGGATTTTACTCGGTTTGTTTCTTAGTCTGAATACCGGTGTTAATCTGCTTTGGATTGGTGCTATTGGTGTATTGGGAACTTACTTTTATTATAAGTTGAAGTTTATGGCGCTGGGCGATTTGTTGATTTTTATCATTTATGGTCCGCTTATTGGATTGGGAACTGTATTTGTAATGACCAACGAATTGAACTGGAATTTATTTATTCTCGAAATCCCGATAGCGTTTCTGGTGGTCAATATTTTACATGCCAACAATACCCGCGACATTCGCGATGATGGTAAAGCCAATATCAAAACACAGGCAATGCTTTTAGGAGTAAAAGGTTCTAAAATACAATACATTGTTTTAGCCTTGGGAGCTTATATTGCGGTGGCTTTAATGGTAACATTCAGAATGATTCATCCATTGACACTATCGGTGTTTCTGACATTACCCATAGCATTGAAGAATATTAAAAAAATACAATTGGCGGAAACGGACAAACCTGAGTTAATCAAAGACTTGGATGCAGATTCAGCTCAATTAGTTTTGATTTTCAGTATATTATTGTCATTATCGAACATTGTTGCTACCTGGTTATGAAAAAAGTAATTATTCCTGTATTTGTTGCCATTGTGTTCTGGTTCGTGATGTTTTCGCCATGGACTAAAGATTATGTGAATTTTTGGATCACTATGGGATTTGCCGGAGCTGCGCTTACTTTAATGAGCGCTTTTCTGGGTGAAAATTTTAAAAAACAATTTTCATTCTCGGTAAAAGACCTGCTTATTGGCTTAGGTTCAGCGGCCGTATTGTATGTTGTGTTTTATCTGGGCGACTTTTTTTCTTCGTTGTTGTTCGATTTTGCCAAGGAACAAGTTGGTAATATCTATCAGTTGAAAGAAGGTGAAAATCCCTTGTTTTTGAGTTTGTTGCTTGTGTTGTTAGTAGGTCCTGCCGAGGAAATCTTCTGGCGTGGATATGTTCAACGAACTTTAGGCGCTAAATATGGCGAATGGATTGCCTTTATAGTTACAACCCTTGTATACACGCTGGTACATATCTGGTCGTTTAATTTTATGCTGATCATGGCAGCTATGGTATGCGGTATATTCTGGGG
>DIFH01000093.1 GCA_002427615.1 Paludibacter sp. UBA5753 | reverse complement strand
AGATGGGGATGGCGGAAGGGATACAGAATATCTCCTCCTAATATGACTTCGTCCAATTTTATACAAGATGCTTTTGCAAGTCCATTTGGCGTAACATCGGATGTTGGCATTAAAACGTCATTTTCTTCTGATTTAAAGCCATCAGAAATATTGGTATAGCTTTTTACTTCTTTAATTACTTCAGAATAATTTGTAAAAAGTTCCCCATAATGAACACACGGATTCTTGCCATCTGGAACAATATCACTTTTTGCCAATCCTTTACCTTTAAAAAAACTGGCCAGATTGCCTAATTCATCACCTTTCCATTCCTCTTTATTTTGAAATTCCGGAAACCTCAGTTTTGGCACCAATTTATTATCATTATTCTTACTCATACGCTTTCAGTCCTGATATTTCGCGTCCTTCGGCTTGTTTTTTTAATAGTGGAATCAAATCTTTCATCAATGATAGTTCTCGTTTGGTGCGTTCTTTCCATCCCAAGTCAAAGGGAGCAAAAAGTTCACTTAATTTATCGGCATCAAATATCATGCGGCTTAAAATGCCTTCGGTAAATTGTTGCAGTGCAGAAATTTCCAAGCCGTTTTTCTGTGCAATGTGGGCGAACTCTTTGGCTATTTTTTCCGCTTTAAATTGTTGGTAGCCCTCTTTTATCTCATTTTCATTCAAACCCTTGCCAAATTCCAAAGTTTTGATGTAATCAATCATATCTTCCCGTTCTTCCATCAGGTTGGCGCTGCTGCTCAATACGCCAATCAATTGATCACGGGTCATTTTCTGTTTCTTTGCGGTGCCCTGCGTATATTTGGCAATCAGGTTCATGATGTAGTCATAATCTACCAAAGCAGATGCAAACAACACAAATTCAAAATCAAGCTGCTGAATGTTTTCAGGGGCTCTGTCGCCTTCCTTTTCCTGAACTTCTTTGAGTTGTTTGGCAATTTCCAAATACGAACTGCGGAACGAACGCAATTGAACTTCAGGCATCAGTTCTTCTATCTTTTCCTTTTGTTCTTCGTTCAGGTCGGTGTATTGGTCAAGCTGTGTTTTCAACCGTTGCACTTCTTTAAAGCGATTGATGAACTCAATACGGGCAGCATCCCCTTTTAGATTGTAAACTTCCTGTGGTTCTGCCGCAATGTTTTTTGATTCCATCCATTTTTCCATCGCTTTTACTGCCTCCTGGTACTTCTCAATTATTTTCGGTGCCGGTTCAACCAGCCAAATTTCTTTGGCTTGTTCCGTATCTTCTCCGCTAAATAAGGCAATGGCTCTGTCTACTTCGGCTTGCTGTTGGCGGAAATCCAAAATATTTCCGTAAGGCTTGGTGTCGTTCAAAATACGGTTGGTGCGACTGAATGCCTGAATCAGTCCGTGGTATTTCAGATTCTTATCCACATATAACGTGTTCAGATATTTGGAATCAAATCCGGTAAGCAACATATCCACCACAATCACCATATCAATTTTGTTTTTGTGTGGATAGTCGGTATTGCTGAACTTTTGAAATTTGATGCGTTGCTGAACATCCTGATAATACAGGTCAAACTCGTTGATACTGTGATTGGTTCCATATTGCTCATTGTAATAGGCAATAATGCTTTGCAGGGCTTTCTTCTTTTTTTCGGGTTCAACCTTGTTGTCCTCTTTTTCTTGTTGTAAATCTTCTTGCAGCTGCTGCACATCTTTGTTTCCATCGGCAGGTGGCGAAAATACACAAGCAATGTTTAATGGAATATAATCCGGATTTTCTTGAGACAGGGCATGCCCTGTCTTTACAAATAGGTCGTAGTATTCAATAGCATCATTAATAGAAGCCGTTGCGAATAAAGCGTTAAAACGTTTATTGTGCGTAGCTGCATCGTGTTTTTTTATAATTGCATTGACAACAGCCGTTTTATGTTCTGTGCTGCCTATGGTAATGTTTTTCTCGGGTTTGTAATAGTCAATATGAAATCGCAATACATTTCTATCTTCTATAGCATGGGTAATCGTGTACGTGTGCAGTCGTTGTTGAAAAATATCTTTGGTTGTTACGTAAGAGCCAACAGTTCCGTCAATTTGTTTGTAAATGGCGTTATCATCAAAAATGGGTGTACCCGTAAATCCAAAGAGCTGTGCATTGGGGAAAAACTCTTTGATAGCTTTATGATTTTCGCCAAACTGTGAACGGTGACACTCATCAAAAATGAATACAATTCGTTTATTGCGAAGCGGCTCAAGACGTTCCTTGTAGTTGTTCTTGTTGTTTGGGTCTAATGCAAGTCCTAATTTCTGAATGGTTGTAACAATTACTTTGTTGGCGTAGTCGTCAGAAAGCATGCGCCTTACCAACATTTCGGTATTGGTATTTTCTTCCACGCAACCTTCCTGAAATTTATTAAATTCCTCACGGGTTTGTCGGTCAAGGTCTTTGCGGTCAACTACAAATAAGCATTTTTCAATATCGGGATTGTCTTTGAGAAGAATGGATGCTTTGAAAGAAGTCAGCGTTTTCCCGCTTCCTGTGGTGTGCCATATGTAGCCGTTGCCACGGTTTTGGTGAATGCAGTCCACAATGGCTTTCACGGCATAAATTTGGTAAGGTCGCATGATCAATAGTTTTTGTTCGCTTACAACCAAAACCATATATCTGCTAATCATTTGCCCCAATGTGCATTTGCTCAGAAACTTTTCGGAAAAGTCATCTAAATGTGTGATTTTTTTATTGTCCTCACTTGCCAATTGATAAATCGGCAAAAACTGTTCATCAGCATTAAAACTGAAATGGGCATTGTTGTTATTTGCAAAGTAGTAGGTATTAACACGGTTGCTTACAATAAACAACTGCATAAAGCAAAGCAAAGAATTGGTATAGCCGTTTCCCGGGTCGCTTTTGTAGTCTACAATTTGCTGCATGGCTCTGCGCGGGCTTACTTCCAGACTTTTTAATTCAATTTGAACAACGGGTATGCCGTTAATCAGCAAAATCACATCATAGCGATGATAGCTGTTTTCAGTATTTATCCGAAGTTGATTGATAACTTCATAATCATTCTTGCACCAGTCTTTGATGTTCACTAATGTGTAATGCAATGGCGTTCCGTCTTCACGCATAAACGTATTGATTTCTCTCAGGCGTTTTGAAGCAGCAAAAACGTCAGCATTTATAATCTCATCCCTTAATCGATAGAATTCGGCATCGGTTAAATTTACCCGATTCAATGATTGGAATTTCGCACGGAAATTATTTTCGAGAGAAGCTCTGTCCCGTATGTCCGACCTATAACTATATTTCAAGTCAGTCAACTTAGCAATTAAACTTTCTTCTATTTGAGTTTCTTTTCTCATTATGCTTCTTTCAATACATCTTTAAGATTTATATCCAATATTTTTGCTATTTCATAAAATACTCCACGTATTGGTTGTTGCCGGTTTTATATGTATGAGTTGATCTTATTGTAGCTCTTTCCCAACTTTTCAGCAAGCAAAGTCTGTTTAATGCCTTTCTCTTTAAGCACTCCCCGTCAGTCAATGCTGGAGGGCAGTCTTCTTGATTTGCGGAAGTTGTTTCTTGTTTCATTTTTTCTTCAGTTTAGGGGTATTAGATTGTGGTTCATTTGTTGGTTTGTCCATTTTAATCAAAAGAGGCATTGGAAAATCTACTCCTACAAGTAACGCTTCGCCTTCTCCCAAAATGGGTAAAAATGACAATGCGCTTTTATTCGCAGAAGAAGCAGCACTTTCAATCGCTTTTTTATCTTGTTCATTAATAAGTCTATGTACAATAAATGTTCCCATCTGACTTAATGTCCCAATAGGAATATCTCTTGGCATCTGAGTCGCTAAGCATAAAAAAAGTCCATATTTACGGCATTCTTTAGCAATCAAATCAATATTTTGAAGATAAAAGGAACTGTTGTCGTCAGCATTTATTCTTTTGTTAAGGAACTGGTGAGCTTCATCAATAAATAACAGTATTGGTTTCTCAATAAAAATTCCTTTTCTTGATTTCTTCAATAAATTAGAGGCTATAAAATCAACAATGATTTCTCTAATTGCAAAATCATAAGAAAGCTTTTCAAATCCAATTCTTAAGATATTGTTGTCCTGTTGTTCTGACTTTATAAATGCTTCAATCTTACTGATTATGTCAGTTGTTTGCTCTGCGGTTTTCTCAATACCTAAAGCATTTTTAATAGTATCATTTTGCAGTAGTAAGTTTGCTCTTGCAATTAAGTGAGAGCAATAACCTAATTTAAAACCATTTTCTTCATAAGTTCCATTTCCTTTTAAGGACACTGCTTCATTCTTAATTTGTTCAGGCAAACGTGATATATCGAATTTACACTCATTGAATCTATGAACATTTTCACGCACTAATCTATTTAAGGATTCTGCATTTTTCCCAGATTTAATACCATCATATCCAACATTTAATGAGATTAATTTTAATGATTGAATTGCATCACATAATGCTGTAACTGTATTAGGTGAGTTTTCTTGAAAAAGAAAACAAAAATCTGAATTAGTCAGGTATTTATAATCAAAGTAGGTATTTTCTCCCAAAACAATACTCTCACAATCTAATTTACAATACTCTCCCGTAGCATCAATTAGTATTATTTTATTGTTTGTTTTTTCAGTTATTGATTCAATTAATTTTGCAATAGTCCAACTTTTTCCACCACCAGTTGTGCCAACTACTGCACAATGCCTACCGAATAATGCATTCAGTGATACATTACAAATGGCATCATTTGAAGTTAATTTTCCAATTGCAGCATAAGCATTTTCTTCTTCATTCTTTTTCTTCCCAAATTCTTTAACATATTGCTCTATTTGCTCGTCTGAACAAGAATATACTTTTGCTCCTATTGACGGATATTTAGAAACTGTTTTATTTGTTTCTTGAGGATTGAAAATGCTAAAACTTAACAACAACTCCGCTTTGCCCGAAGGGTGGAAACTTGTATCATCATTTTGTATCGCTTTTTCGTTGATCTCCTTTCTTTCACTATCAGGTAAGTTAATTTCAATTATTCTCGAAAGAAACCCATATTCGTCACCTTCAATGACAATAAAATTACCTACATTGCCACCCGCATAATTCACTCCTTCGTGATAAAACTTGCTCAATAGGCTAGAAGAAGGGAAATGTATTTTCACAAACTGAGGGGTCACCTCATTGACATATCCTAAAAAATAGTTATGACTAAACGGACTCATTTTCATATTCTTTATTTCCGCTATAGGTTTGATTTTCAGGATAATTATCTGTAAATTGACTAAAAGTATCAAATAAAATAGTTACATTCTGTTTTATCGTTTTTGTAACTCTTTCTCTCAACTCATTTTCATCATAAAATAACTCTAAAGACTCAAAGTCTTCATTAGTATTAAAAAAGGGAGCTAACAATTTTAAGTCAATACTGCCTGTATTGTTAAAATTGACAATAACCAGTTGAAAACTTGGATTTTGTTCTACTGCTTCAATAATAACATTTTGTACATGCTTGTCTTGAAATCCAAATCCAATTACAATTAACAAAACATTGTCGTTGCGTAACGCTTGTTGAAAACGGGACATCATTTCAAAATATGGCTGTTCGAAAGAACTCTCGTATTTTTCAGACGCTGGATAAATTATTAATGGTTTTTTAGGTTTGTCTTTTTGAACAATTCTATTGTCTTCTTTTTCCCAATTTAAAGAACCGTGTAATTTGAGTAAATGGAATACATTTTTGATAAAACTATCTTCTTGTTTAAGCCTTGTTTTTTCTCTATTTACAATATCAAAATCGTAACCCTTCCGTCATCTACAT